>CAYJFC010000004.1:25171-56359 GCA_964369625.1 uncultured Muribaculaceae bacterium | reverse complement strand
ACCATGGAACCCGAAGGAACAGATTTACAGTCTGCCGCGTTTGGCCACTTCGCTACCTCTCCCTAAAATGGTGCCGACAGAGGGACTCGAACCCCCAACCTATTGATTACAAGTCAATTGCGCTACCAATTACGCTATGTCGGCAAAATTAATGGTGGGCGATACAGGACTCGAACCTGTGACCCCCTGCTTGTAAGGCAGGTGCTCTAACCAACTGAGCTAATCGCCCGTCATATAAAGATAAATCTCTTACGACAATTAAAATTATACTATAATATATTCATTAATGCAACAAATAAATGTTAAATTTTATAAAAAATTATCATATTTTGTTATTTTCAAGGGAAAATTAAGCAATTTATTTATTTTCTGATAATATAACAGTCATGAAATTAGATATAAATCAAGAAAACATTATTAATACAAATGAAAATATACTTGTCTTAGCAAGTGCTGGATGTGGTAAAACATTTACTTTAGTTAATAAAGTAAAAAAATTATTATCTAAATATAATGACGAGGATATACTTATATTATCTTTTACAAATGAAACAGTTAATGATTTAAAAAATAGATTACCCTCTTTGAAAAATATATATACTTTTCATAAACTTGCAATTAATATACTTTTAGAAAACAAAATAACATATACAAATTGCAGTGAATATTATTTATCTTATATTATTGATGAATATTTCATTAGTATAATAAATATTCAAGACAAACAAAAAATAATGCTATACTTTGCTGATTTTAATTACAATAAATTAATTATTAGTAAAAAATTCAAATCATTTAAAAATACTATATATACATTTATAAAATTATATCAATGCAACAATATTACTAATATAACTAAACTATATTCTTTGAAAGATAAATTTCTATTATCTATTATATTTAAAATTTATTATACCTATATTAATGAAAAGAAAAGTCAAAATTTATATGACTTTGATGATTTAATTTATGAAGCAAGCATTATATCTAAAAACACTAAATTTAATTATAAATACATATTTGTTGATGAATTTCAAGATTCATCTGATATAAGGTTTAACCTCATATACAATATATATAAGAACTCTAATTCTATAATTAATTTATTCGGAGATGATTATCAGTCTATATATGCTTTTTCAGGATGTAATTTATCTATTATGCTAAACATTAAAGATAAAATACCTAATATTAAAACTTTCTTTTTAAATGCTAATTACCGAAGTGATAATAAATTAATCTCGTGTGCAACAAAATTTATTAATAAAAACCCAAAACAAATAAAAAAACATATTTATAGCAATAAAAATGTAGATAGTTCAATAAATTTTATTTCTGAAAATAAATTAAATGATTTATTAAAAGCATTTTCAAATCAAATCAACGAGACTTTAATACTATGTCGTTATAAACACAACATTACTTCTGGTATTAGAAAATATAATATTAAAACTATGACTATTCATCAGTCAAAAGGTTTAGAAGCTAAATATATAATTATAATAGGTTTAACAAATGATTTATATGGTTTCCCCTCTAAAATTAAAAACCATTATATTATTGATAAACTTATATATAAAGATGAAATTAAATATGCTGAAGAACGAAGACTTTTTTATGTTGCACTCACTAGAGCCAAAGAAAAAGTATTTATTATCGTCCCAAAAAATAAATCTATTTTTATTAATGAATTAAAAAAAATAAGCAAATAATCATTTTGTTATTTGCTCTTCTAAAATATTTAATTCATTTAAATTACTTTCATATTTATTTGTAAAATCTTTACTATAACTTATTCCAGAATTAGTTATATGAAGTTCTTCTGCTTTTATATTTGTTAAATCATCATGAAGCATTATCTTTCTTTGCTCATAAGCTTCAGTTATTATAATTAAATAATTAAACATATCTTCCCACATTTTTGGAGTAAGATCTATAAATAATTTTAATTTATTGGCTAAAGATATTAATGAAATTTGATGTTTATTAATATCTTTAAGAAAATTATTATAACTAACATTTTTAGCTTTTATACTTTTATTTTTAGAAAATAACGATTTTATATTTTCTAACTTTAATCTTAAAATTTCATATTCTACTCTTTTTATATCATTATCTATTGCAAGACTTAACGCTATAATTATATCGCACATATCTCTATATTTATAAGCTATATGATTATTTTTATCATACCCTTTTATTATATCAATATAACTTGTATCCATTTAATCCTCCTTGATAGGTTTTAATAATTTTATATACATATCATTAAATTTTTTTACACTATTTTCATTTTGCTTATTAAAGTCATCATTTAAATTTAAAATATATTCATTATATATTGTATTTATAAATGTTATTTGATGATTAGCAATGATTAATTTATTAGTATGCATATCATATAACGCTTTTAATAAATTTATGTAATCATCTAATCTTTTATGTGTGATTAATTTAATTTTAGAGAATTTTTCAGTAATTTTCATCAATAACATTTCTTCTTTATTTAATTCTTCATATAATTTTTCATATATTACTTTTAAATTATCAATTTCATTAATACTTTTCATAAAAATAAAATTACAAACTTTAGCTTTGAATAAATATTTTCTTATATTCTTTTTATCTTTTCTTAATACATCTTCTAAATCAACAATTAAAGTGCATAAGTTAATATAATGTTCATTAGTAGTACACTCCAAATTATCAAATCTATCAAATAAAAATTCTTTTGTTACTTTAATAATATCCAATAAATCTAAATCACTATCTAAAGAATTATCCATAGTTACCACCTTTAAAATATAATAACTAACTTTTATACTTTATGCAACAAAAAAAGATTTACAAATTTATAAATCTTTTAATTTAGTTCTAATTTTTTGTATATTTATATTAATTTTTTCATCAGATTCTATAATATTATCTTTATTATATATAATAAAACCAGTTACATTTGCTCTTATATTTTCAAGTTGATATTTAAGCATATATGACTTCAAGGTTTTATTATGTGCAAGTAATTTTAAGATATCCACTATTATATCTAATTCTTCCCAATTAACCTCTTCTTTTTCATTAAAAAATTCTATAATATTTATTAAATATTCATTTTCTTCTAAAGTTAAGTCAATATATTTTTCCAAATATATATAAATTTCTTTATACGTAGTTTTATTAAATATAAAATCTAATATCTTTCTTAATTTAACTTTAAATTTTGATTTTCTTATTATTAATAAATCTCTTTCATACATTTGATTTATCATAACAATTATTTCTTTAACAGAATTATAAAATTCTTGAATCTCTTCAATTTCTTCAAGAGTGTTGAAAACATTATTAATATTTTCTGCTTCATTTTCGATAGAATCTAATTTTTTCATATACTAATTTTTACGATTTCTTGAATCGAATTTTTTTCTTTCGTCTGTATTTAATATTTTCTTACGTAATCTTAAACTTTCTGGAGAAACTTCTAAAAGTTCATCAGAATTTATAAACTCTAAAGCATATTCAAGCGATATTGGTCTAGGTCTTTTTAAAACTACAGTTTTATCAGCACTAGCCGCTCTTGTATTAGTTAACTGTTTACCTTTAACAATATTTACAGCTAAATCATTGTCTTTGTTACATTCTCCTATAATCATACCTTCATATACATCAGTACCAGGCTCTATAAATAATACCCCGCGATCTTCTAATGCATTAGCAGCATACGCAGTTGCTTTACCATTTTCCATTGAAACAAGAACTCCAAGCTTACGTTCTGCGTTAACACCTTGTGCAAGTGGCATATAATCACTAAATGTATGATTTAAAATACCATAACCTTTAGTCATTGTCATAAATTCAGTGTTAAATCCAATTAAACCTCTTGATGGTATTGTATATGTTAAACGATTTAAATCATTTATTTTATTAATACTTACTAAATTACCCCCACGTGTTCCTAAACTTTCAATTACTGAACCCATAGCTTCATCACTTACTTCAATTTGAACGTCTTCATAAGGCTCACTTTTAACGCCATCAATATCTCTAATAATTACTTCTGGTTTAGATACTTGAAGCTCAAATCCTTCACGTCTCATATTTTCTATTAAAATAGATAAGTGTAATTCTCCTCTACCAGATACAATCCATGAATCATTTCCTGATTTTTCTACTTTTAAAGATACATCTTTTTGAGTTTCTCTATTTAATCTTTCTTCTATTTTACTTGCTGTTACAAATTTACCTTCACGACCTACAAATGGAGATGAATTAGTCATAAAAGTCATTTTTAAAGTTGGTTCATCTATTCTAAGAACAGGAAGTGGATTTTCTTTTCCTACTTTACAAACTGTTTCACCAACAGATATATCCATAAGACCAGCAACACCAATTATATCCCCAGCTTTAGCTTCTTGTATTTCTACTCTTTTAAGTCCCATGAAACCAAATAATTTTTGAATTCTAAATTCTTTTTTAGTTCCATCAAGTCTAACACATGAAACCATTTCATTTAACTTAATTGTTCCAGTTTTAACACGACCTATACCTATTCTTCCAACAAAATCGTTGTAGTCAAGTAACGCTGGTTGAAACTGAAGATCACCTTCTACATTTACATCTGGAGCTGGAACTTCGTTTATAATCATGTCAAATAATGGATTGTAATCTTCATTTTGCGTTGTTACATCTCTATCTAAACTACATGTACCATTAATTGCAGATACATATGCAACTTTAAAATCAAGTTGGTCATCACTTGCATTTAAATCCATAAATAGTTCTAAAACTTCATCTTCAACATGCTGTAATCTTGCAGTTGGTTTATCAACTTTATTGATAACTACAATTGGCTTAATACCTGCTTCTAATGCTTTTTTTAGAACAAATCTTGTTTGAGGCATTGGTCCTTCGTATGCATCCACAACTAAAAGAACACCATCAACCATGTTCATAATACGTTCTACTTCTCCACCAAAATCAGCATGTCCTGGTGTATCTAGTATATTAATACGTGTATCATTATAATTTATAGCTGTTGTTTTAGCTAAAATTGTAATTCCTCTTTCACGTTCTAAATCATTTGAATCCATTGCTCTTTCATTAACAACTTCATTGTCCCTAAATGTACTACTTTTTTTTAGTAATTGATCCACTAGTGTAGTTTTACCGTGGTCAACGTGCGCTATTATAGCAATATTTCTTATTTTCATATACTTTTCCCTCTTTTTTAAATACGCCTTTGATTATAACACAAAAAAAGAAAATAACCAACTATTTTCTTTAATTTACTACACTTCCCAAATTGTTGTTATACCACATGGTAATATCAAATTGCTATTTTCTATTTTAAGTCCTATTTCAGATGATGAAAACTTACCTTTATTTTTAACATTTAATTTCATAATATTTTCTACTATAGTACCTGAATATCCTGCACTATAACTATTTACAATCATAAATATTGCATCATCACTAAGTAATTCAGAACATAAAGAAATAAGCTCATTTATATTATTTTCAAAAGTCCATATTTCTCCATTTGCACCTTTTCCATAACTTGGAGGATCCATAACTATTCCATCATACTTATTTCCTCTTCTTATTTCTCTTTTAACAAATTTTAAAACATCATCTGTTAAAAATCTGATTGGTTTATCTGCTAAATTATTTAAAATAACATTTTCTTTACACCATTCATTCATTCCTTTAGAAGAATCCACATGTACTACACTAGCTCCTGCAGATAAAGCAGCTATACTTGCTCCTCCAGTATAACCAAATAAATTAAGCACTTTAACTTCTTTTTTACTCTCCTTGATTTTATTTATAATAAAATCCCAGTTTACTGCCTGTTCTGGAAATAACCCTGTGTGTTTAAAACCCATTTGTTTTAAGTTAAACTTCAAATTTTTATAATTTATTATCCACTTTTCCGGTACTCTTTTTAAGTTTTCCCAAGAGCCTCCACCTTTATTACTTCTATTATACACAGCATCTATTTGACTATTATATATTTTAATTAGTTCTCCTTTATTCCAAATTATTTCTGGAGATGGTCTTAAAAGTGTAACATTACCCCATTTTTCTAATTTTTCACCGTTTGATGTATCAAGTATTTTATAATCTTCCCAGCCATCTGCTACTCTCATAATTACCTCTTTCTTTTTTATTATTATATCATAAAAAAACTAAATATTATTTAGTTTTTTCGTTTTTATTTGTTCTTACTCTTGTATAAAATTTTTCACTTATTAAAACTTGTTCCATATTTTCATATACTTGTAAATTATCTTCAATTTTAAATGATTCACTGTAGCATCTGTCATTATTAAGAAAACTGATTAATTGTTTTAACTCAGATAACAATAAGTTATATTTCCCATCTGTATTTAACTTCCTTATGTAATTATATTTTTCTAAAACTTCTCTTTTACTTGTTAAATATTCTTTTTCTTTTGATATTTCTTTAACTTCTTCTTGATGTGTTGATGATTTTTCTAATTCTAGTTTTTTAGTTAATACTTCTTCAATTATGTCACTTACTATTTTAGAAAAATTAGGATTTTTCTTGTTTTTGTTTAGTGTAGTTATACTTTCAACTAAATCCATTGAAAAAGCAGTACCTAGTGTAAATGAAATACAACCAAGAGCCGTTAGCACTATAGCTAAAGGAAGCATATTTGTTGTAAGTGTTATCACCGCCATAATTACCGTATTAGCAATAAGTAAAGGACCTAATATTGCATCTTTTATTATTTTTTTGTTAAAGTACTTTTTATTTGATTTTTCATTATGCATATATTCTTCCATTATTATCTTCAATTTCTTCATTACTTCATTTAGTTTAGGTGTATCATATTCATTTTGAACATTATTTGCTTTTTCTACCTCTTCTAATATTACTTTTTTATAACAGTTTGCTTCATTTATTTCATTGTTTTTTATCGAATTTAACTCTTCAATGTTTATATTTCCCATATTTTTCTCCTTTAAATTATTGTAACACTATTATTTTAAAAATCAAGAATTATTTTTATCACCTAATAACTTTTGCATAACCTCTTGAATTTGCTCTCTTGTGAATGGTTTGGGTAAATAACCATTAAATCCTTTAGATAAATATTTTTTCTTAGAATCTGCTAAAGCATCTGCTGTTAGAGCTACTACTGAAGTATTAAATTTATTTATCTTTTTTAATTTATTTAATGTTTCTACACCATCCATATCAGGCATCATTATATCTAGTAAAATAAGATCATATTTATTTTTCTTTACCTTATTAATACATTCTTCACCTGATGATGCTGTATCTATTTTCAGTTTAGAATCATTTAATGCTCTTAGCGCTACTTTTATATTAAGTTCATTATCATCTACTACCAATACTGATGAGCCTGATATATCTATTACTTTAGTTTCCTTTTTTATTTTTTCGTTAATAGGTTTAACTAATTTACTTATTTTTTGAGGTATTTGAATTACAAAAAGCGATCCGTATCCAAAGTTAGATTGCACGTTAATTTTCCCATCTAACAAGGCAACTAATTCTTTAGTTATCGCAAGACCAAGTCCTGTTCCTTCAATAGTAGTATTTTTTTCTGCACCTAATCTTTCAAATTTAGTAAATAATTTATCTACATGCTCTTTTTTTATACCTTTACCACTATCTTCTACACTAAAAATTATGAGTGAATTATTATTTTTATTTATACACTTTAAATTTATTTTCACATATCCTTTTGTAGTATATTTATAAGCATTTGATATTAAATTACTCATAATTTGTTTCATATGTTGTTTATCTCCAAATAATTCGTATGGAATATCACTAGCAATATCTATTTTAACATTAATATCTTTTTGATATAATCTATATTCATTCATATTAACTATATCATTAAATATATCCCTAATATTATATTTGGTATTATTTATTTCTATTTTTTTACTCTCAATTTTAGAAATATCCATAATATTTCCAACTATTTCAACAAGCATTTTTGATGCATTAACAATATCATTTGCATCTTCAGCTAATTCTGGATGTAATTTGTCATTTCTCATCATATCTTGCGTAAGACCAACTATTGCATTTAAGGGTGTTCTAATTTCATGACTCATACTTGATAAAAAATCAGATTTTGCCTCGTTTGCTTTATTAGCAGCACTTACTGCCAAATTAAGTTGACTAATTAATTTTAAATCAGGATTTTCAATAGTAAAAAACATTATATAATTTATAAAAGTTAATACTATTGATATTACAATTATATATGGATTAACAGCATATAAAACTAAAATACCTACTGCCAGCACTATATATGAAAACAGAGGAAAATGTCTTTTATTAATTTTTTTATAATTAATTAATACTAGTATAAATGATGCAAGTAAATATAATGCTGCTGATATATATACAAAATAAGCACTAAAACCGCTTATTGACAAATTTCCTGATTCTGATGTTAATACTTCAATATTATTTAAATTACATAATAAAATCATAATACCTGTTACTATGCTTACGATCACAAATACTTTTTTGATTTTATTTTTATTCAAATTATCTGCTGTAATTAAATAAATATACATAAACATAAGTGCTGGGTAAATTATAATTAAACTAAAATCAATTTTATTTACTATTTCAACCATTTCAGCAGTAAAAAATCTTATTCCAATTGTTTGAAGCATAGAAACCAAAATACTATCAACAAATGATATTATTAACATATAGGAAAAAATCTTATTTTCAAGTAAATCAACTCTCTTTTTTAAAAAATATATTATTAGTAGTAAACTTGAAAAAAATACAGAACATATAGGTAGTAAATAAACCGCCATAAATAATCACCTACTCTATTCTAATTATATCAAAAAATATTTTTTTAACAATAAAAAAAATTAGATTTTTATCTAATTTTTGGAAAATCATTATCAACTTTAACTCTTACTTTAAATTTGTTTTGCTCATACAAATATTTAGGTATATCTATATTATTATTGCTTCTTATATAATCCTTATTTTTTAAATACTCAGGCATTAGAAAATCAAAAGCTTCATCTATGCTAGTAATATATGGATTTTGATAAGAATAATAAAATTCATCTTCTTCATAGTATACTTCAGATTGTGTTTTTAATCTTTTTAATTCTTCTTCCCACTTACTTCTTAAATCCTTAAGAAGTACTCTATTTAATAAAGTATGTAATTTTTTTTCAGTATTATTTAACGTTTGATATCTATGATTATTTTCTGTTTCATAATAATCATAATTAATATTTATTATATAATTTAAAATATCTATTACTTTATTTTTGGAGTATAATTTAGACATATTTATTATCATTTCTATTAAATCAAATACATCATTATCTATTATATTTTTAGGAAATAAGTTAATTAAGTTATTAGTTTTCATATTTGATAAATTATCTAATTCACTTAAATTACCTATGAATTTTCTTAAAATATCGATATTTTCTTTTTTATCAAGTGGATTATTATATGTATAATATGTTCCACCTTTAATATTTTTTTTATGTTCTTTATATAACTCTAATTTACCTAAAGCTAGTATATTACGATGATGCATACAATTATTATAAACTAAATAATCTATTAATTTTTTTAATTTGGCTAATTCTTTTAAAGGTGCAGTTTCTTTATATTTTTTGCTTTCTACACCCTTTATTAATGTAGTATATAATTTTTCATTTTTAAAATATTTTATTATTTTTTTTACTAAATCATCTATATAAGTATCTACATTACTAAAATCAACGTTTTCAAAATATTTAAGTGCATCATTTTTCAATTCACTTTGTTTCATTTCTATTGGCATAGTTAAATCTTCACCTAATATTAATTTTCTTAGTATTTTTTTTGTTCGAACTGTATAGTCAATTGCTTCACCTCTTATTGCTGGGCATTTGTTTTCTTGAACTGATGTTATTATTGGCATAGTGTATGCATTTGACATTAGAGCTTGTTTATAAAAACCAGGAAATAAATCGTTAGCCAGTGCATTATCAGATATATCCCAAACCCCCTCAGCAAATTCAAACATTTTACCATTATTATCAAGAACATATGTGCATTTTGGATTAATTGTATCTCTACTTTTTTGCTTATCACGATCAAGTGGAACTACTCCAAGTGCATAATGAGATAAGCCATTACCTCCCATAAATAATGAATATAGATTACCACATAATATATATGCTGATTCTTCTGCAGCAAGTAAAGAATTTACTATATCATCAACAAATCCATGCGTTGGTGTAAAAATAACGGGTTTATCAGTAGGTACATTTGCTTTTTTTACAAAGTAAAAATCATATGGATTTTTTGATTTTATAACTGCATTTAAGGCCGGTCTTATTTTTTTTCTAATTTTAATTCCTAGTGGATTTATAAATTTTTTAGGATCTTCATTTAACGTTTTTTTTAATATCAAACTTTTTTTTATCTTATTATTTAAATTTTCTTTTCTTTTTAATATTTCTTTATTTGTTATCATCAAGAAAAACACCCCTTTTTGTAGCATTATAGTAACATATGATTTGAATAAATACAAGTAAAATAGATAATATTGACAATATATAATTATAGAGTTAAAATGAAAATGGTTTTCAATTTGGAGGTTTTATGAGTAGATTAAATTATAATACTAAACAAAAAGATTTAATATTAAATTTTTTCAAAAAAAACGAAGGTAATTTGTTTTTTGCTAAAGAAATTGTAGATAAGCTTAATAATAATGAAATTAATATTGGTTTGACTACAATATATAGATTTTTAGATAATTTAGTGCAAAACAACACAATAATTATTTTCCATGGTGATTTCGGTAAAAAATACGGATATTTCCCGTGCCATAGTGACCTTCACTATCATCTTATTTGTACAAAATGTGGTGATATATTACATGTTGACTGCAATTATTTTAACGAACTTGAAAAACACTTAATTAATAATCATAATTTCAAATTGAACTCTAAGGAAATATTTTTAAAAGGAAGGTGTAAAAAATGTTATTAAAAAAATTAGGAATATTTATATTATTATGTAGCACTCTTGCAATAAGTGGTTGCTCTAATAAAAACGACTCAGAGCTAAGTATTATCAGCACAACATTTCCAGGATATGATTTTGTCAGAAATATTACTGGGAGCGAAGAAAATATAGAACTATTATTAAAACCGGGGACTGATTTTCATTCTTTTGACCCTACTCCACAAGATATAGCTAATATTGAAAATAGTGATATCTTTATTTATGTAGGTTCTGAAAATTGGGTCAACACAATACTTGAAAGTATTGATACAAGTGAAATTAAAGTAATAAGACTTATGGACTATGTTGAGCTTGAAACTGAAATGATTGTAGAAGGTATGGAACACGATCATGATCATGAGGAACACGAGGAACATGAACACGAAGAGCATGAAGAGCACGATCATGAGGATGAAGGACATGAAAATCACAATCATGTTCATGCTGACAATAGTTCACTTAGTTATGAAGAAATATCTATGTACGATGAGCATATCTGGACATCAATTCAAAATTCAATTATTTTAATTGAAGAACTAACTGAAGTATTAATTGAGGTTAATCCAGATAGTGAAGATATTTATGAAAAAAATAGTAATGAATATATCGAAAAATTAGATCAATTAGATCATGATATGGAAGATATGATAGAAAATTCTGTTAGAAAAGAAATTGTAGTTGGTGATAAATTCCCATTTACATATTTTGCAACTGATTATGATTTAACAATAAGTGCTGCTTTTTCTGGATGCTCATCTGCAAGTGATGCAAGTGCACAAACTATTGCTTTTTTAATAGATAAAGTAAATACAAATAACATACCGGTTGTGTTTCATGTAGAATTATCTAGTGAAATAGTAGCCGATGCAATTGTAGAAGAAACTAATACTGAAAAACTAGAGCTTCACTCTGCTCACAATTTAACTATAGAAGATTTTGAAAATGGTTTAACGTATTATGATTTTATGTTAAATAATTATACTAATTTAAAGAAAGCGTTAAATTAATGAGTTATATTAAATTTAATAATCTTGAATTAGGATACGGTAATAAAAAAATCATCAAAAATCTTTCACTTTCTATAAATGAGGGGGAATATATATATATTATTGGAGAAAATGGCGTTGGTAAAAGTACATTAATAAAAGGAATTATTAACTTAATAAAACCACTTTCCGGAAATATACAATACGACAAAAAAATTAAAAAAAATGATATCGGATATTTACCACAACTTAATACATCAATGCAAAATTTTCCAGCATCTGTTTATGAAATTGTTTTATCCGGCACATTAAATTCAAATACATTCTTACCAAAATACTCTAGCAAAGATAAAGGAATTACTAATAAAATATTACATGACCTTGATTTATGTGATATAAAAAATAAGAGTTTTAAAGAACTTTCGGGAGGACAACAAAGAAGAGTATTACTAGCTAGAGCAATGAGTTCTACTAGTAAAATATTAGTTATGGATGAACCTGTTGCAGGTTTAGATCCTAAAGCTATGAAAAATTTTTATGAACTTATAAAAAAACTAAATAAAGAAAAAAATATAACTATCATTATAGTATCTCATGATATAAAAGCTGCTATAAAATATGCAGATAAAGTACTTCATTTACATGAAGATGGATATTGTTATGGTACTGTTAAAGAATACAAAAAAAATATGATTAGTGAATATTTTTTAGACGAGGATAATTAATATGGATTTACTTGACATGCTATCATATACATTTATGCAAAGAGCTTTTATTGTTGGACTACTTGTTGCAGTATGCTCTGCCTTATTAGGCGTTAGTTTAGTTTTAAAAAGATATTCAATGTTAGGGGACGGTTTAGGACACTCTGCCTTTGGAATAATTTCTATTGCAACTGTATTAAATACACTACCTTTTTTTAAAGAACATTTTCAAATAGACCCTTTGATATTTACAATAATTTTTGTAATTATAATTGCTTTTTTACTACTTAAAATGAATGAAAATAGTAAAATAAATAGTGACTCTGCTATTGCTCTTATTTCCACTTTTTTTCTAGCACTAGGTGTTATAGTAGTTTCTTTTTCGAGCGGTTTAAATGCTGATGTACATAATGTTTTATTTGGTAGTTTACTAGCTTTAAATGAATTTGATGTATATTTTACCGTTATCCTATCAGTTTTTGTTATATTATTGTTTTTTATATTTTATAACAAAATATTTGCAATAACATTTGATGAATCATTTGCAAGGGCTACCGGAGTTAAAGTAAACTTATATAAAATGTTATTAGCGCTTTTAACTGCTATTACTATAGTAATGGGAATGCAATTAATTGGTACTATGCTAATTTCTAGTTTACTTGTTATACCTGCACTTACATCAATAAAAGTATTTAAATCTTATAAAGCTGTTATGCTTTCTTCTGTAATACTAAGTATCGTTGCTTTTTCTATAGGTATTAGCATTTCATTTATATTTAATTTACCAACTGGGGCAACTATTGTCGGAGCAAATTTCTTAATGTATTTTTTATTTAGTATATATTCCGTATATATAAATAGAAAAACAAAATAAAAAGAATCACTCGATTCTTTTTTTATTTGTTATTTTTTCTTATTAATCTTTTTTCTTTAATATGTTCAACTATATCACTAGGTATATTATTTTCATCAAACATAATTGCCTTAAACGGATTTATAATTTCTCCTTTATATATACCTTTTTCTAATTTAGACTTAAGCATTAAATTTTGAATAAAAGCTGATCTATTAAAATAATAAGAAAGTTCATCTACTTTCATATTATTTTTAGATGGATTTAAATAATCTACTCCAAATCTTAGTGGTGAATTATAAAAAAGCGTAGTAATATTGTTCAATCTTGTTTCTGCAAAATCCTCTGCAAAATGATTATATGCTAAATATAACCTATCAATTTTATAATATAGTACATATTGTTTATTAGTATCATATGTATTAAATATTGTATTATTAAGATTATTGATTTGAGTAACTGAATCATATAATTTTTGAATAAAATTTTTATTATCAAAAAAATCTTTTATTTTTTGATACTCCACATCACACGTTAATGATAAAGATATATTTTCCTGTTGAATGAAATGATTATACTCCTCTTTTCCACTATAATCTTTAGTGCCAAAACCAAAGTTAACATTCTCTTTTCTTACATTAAAACCTGCACTTAATAATTTATTAAATTCTTCTTGAAATAATTCTCTTATCGTCACAACAGTTTCAATTAAATTTTTACATTGCCACAATCTGTATTTTACTAATTCCTCTAAACTTACTTCATTTTCTTTTTGTTCTTGATTTATAAAAGATTCCAATATTTTTTTATTATAATTTATCACAAATTCCTCCTAATTATAATATAACACTATTTAAAATGTAATTCCAGTATTTATTTAATCTAAACCCTAAATTTTTTTATTCTTTCATACTCTCTTGACATAACTTTAGCCATTAAAAAATCAAGTTTAATATGTAATTCATTTTCAGTTTTTTCTTTTAACTCAGGCAAGCACATATTATATGATTTTTCTAACATTTTAATTTGATTTAAAATGAAATCTATTTCTTCATTTTCAAGAAAAAAATCATCTTTCATCATTTTAAAATTATGAATAGTGTCTTTGGCAAATTGTATTTCCTCTTCCATACCTTCAAATGTAGCTTCATCGCCATTTATTTCTAATAGTTTTGTTACCTTATCAATAGTAATTTGAGAAGTTTCTAAATCATCAGTCATACTCTTTAGTTTAGCAATATGACTATCATTAATTTTAAAAAGATATAACGATAATAATAAAATTTTTCCCTCAATTGTTTCTGTAAATATATTTTGATCCATAATTATCTCCTATATGTATATTATACAATTAAAAACTAACTATTACTAGTTAGTTTAATCTTATATAATGGCACCCCCGTAGATGCTGTTTGGAAATTAATTCCTTAAGTAATTTTTAAAAAAAGTAAAAATAAACAAATAAAGTGTTATAATAATCTTATTAGGAGGTTTCATTTATGAAAATATTTATTGGTTGTTCAATGAATGACAAAATAGGAGAATCGTTTAAACAAACTAGTGAAAAATTATTAAGAGAAATTTTAGTTGATAATGATTTAGTCTTTGGAGCTTGTGATAGTGGTATTATGGGAATTGCTTATAATATAGCAATAGCAAATAATAAAAGTGTTACAGGAGTATGTCCTGATAAGTACAAAGATGATTTTAAAAATTTAAATTGTAATCATGAATTTACTACAAAAGATATCGCTACAAGAGTTAATACATTTGTAGAGGAAAGTGATGTTTTATTGTTTTTACCAGGTGGTTATGGAACATTATGTGAATTTTTCTGTATGGTAGAACAAAAAAGAGCTGGGGAATTCGATAAGCCTATTATTTTATACAATGACAGTGAATCATTATATTATAGTACATTAACAGGTTTCTTTAGTGAAATGAAAGAATTTGGATTTTCAACAGAAAAAGAAGAAGCATATTTCAAAGTAATGTCCACACCTAAAGAAGTTGTTAAATTTTTAAAAGATTATGAAGAAAAAAAATTAAGTAAATTGTCTAGTGGTAATCATCCTGAAATTGCTATGTGGCAAAAAGCATTAAGAAAAAATAAATAATTTAAAAAAATCTCCACAAAATTATGTGCAGATTTTTTTTAAAAACGAAATGTTTCGCCTTAAATCATAAATGGCACCCCCGACTAGAATCGAACTGGTAATTGATCCTTAGGAGGGACCCGTTATATCCATTTAACTACGAGGGCATATACCCTATTATTCTTTTATTTAGGATAAATAGGTAAATATAATAAATTAATTAACAAAAGTGTATGAGCTCCAACTCTAAGTGGTGCTTTATATTTTAATAATTCATATACAGCTACTATTTTATCAGATAATGTTACTATCCAGCTAGTTGAGTATTTTGGCAATACTTTAGCTGTTGGAAACATATGTGCTTTTATTGCATTTATTTGTCTTTCATTAATATTAAAATGATTTATTGCATTTTCACATGCAAGTTCTGGATGATTAAAAAATTTATACTTTCCAGTAAAATCTTCATCTGTAAAAAAATCATGAAGTAAAGCTGCTCTAGTATTTTCACATTTTTTTTCATATGAAAGCTTAGATGATAATTTATATGCCACTTTAGCTACGCTAAGTGAGTGTTCTAATCTTGTTATACCATGATGATCTTCATATTTAAGCTTAATAAATTCATCATTTTTAATAATATCAGAAATAATTTTATTAAATTCTATGTCTTTAGCCATTTTTTATTTTAAACCTCTAATTCTTAATTAATTATATCACTATTTTTTATTTTGAGTACTATTTTCTTCAATATATCTTAAAATTTTACGTTGATTTTTCTGAATTTCCTCAATATGATCATATAAGGCTTCTAAAATAAGCTCACTTTTAAGATCTGTTTTATAATCATTGTGATTTCTTTTTCTTTCTCTATCAGCTTCTCTATTTTGGCTCATCATTATTATTGGAGCCTGTAAAGCTGCTATACATGAAAGTACTAAGTTAAGTAATATAAACGGAAATGGGTCAACTTTAATAAATAGGATATTTATAATTACCCAAGTTAATAAAAATAATGTAAAGCATATTATAAAAGTCCAACTACCTGCTACTTTAGTAACTAAATCAGCCATTTTATTAGAAAATGTTTTACTATTTTCAGCATCTTTATCAACATCTATTGCAACATCTTCATCTAAGATCATTTCAATTAATTCATCATCTGATATTGTTTCTAAATCTTTATTAATTAATATTTTTGCTATTTCTTTTTTTGTTTTTTTCTTTGCCATTTTTATCTCCAACTATATTAGTATACTTTCTTTTTTTATATTTGATAATTTAAATAGTACAAATTTAAATAAAAACATCTTTATTTCTAAAGATGCATTATATTTTCAATGGTCGAGAAGACAGGATTCGAACCTGCGACCCCTTGGTCCCAAACCAAGTGCACTACCAAGCTGTGCTACTTCTCGAAAAAACTGGTGCACCCAAAGGGAGTCGAACCCCTAACCTTTAGATCCGTAGTCTAATGCTCTATCCAATTGAGCTATGGGAGCGTTTCTCCAAGTACCACTACATTATAGTACATTTTAAAGGAAAAATCAACTCCCTAGTCAAATTTTTATACTTAATTGTTATTTTTAATTATTCATGAAACTTATAAGGATCATTCCATGTTCCATTTCCACTAATAATTTGAACATCTGAACGTATATTTACAACAGGATTATATTTATTAACGCCATAGTCATACAATTCTCCTTCAGATGAATTTATAACAACCATATTATATCTTGCACCTTCCATTTCAAAAGCACTAGAGGGCGAAACTGTAATAGATCCTTGACCAGTATATAAAAAATAATTTGTATTTTCAGCTAAATCAAAATCATTATTATTTTCACCTATAGCTAAATACCCTCCTGCAAGTACAGCTTCTTCAGCAGTAATAAGCCCTACTGGATGGTCAAGTAAAGCATTACCTACTGCACTACCTTGCATTGTATATAAATCATCTTGTGAATAACATTTTAAATCAGTAGGTATTTTATTAAAATGAATATCATAATAATATTCTCCAAAAGTTCCCTGAATATAATCAACCGGGATATAAGCATGTCCTGTTTCATTATAATCTTTTAAATATCTTTGTCTACTCGCACAAAAATATTGATCACTTAAATATTTATCTCCATCACTTGGTTCTAGAATTCCATAATAATAAAATTCTTGTGTAGCTTTATATAAATCTGAAGTACCAGACATTCCATCATAATTACTACTTGGAATAAATTCTAGTATTGATGTTAGATAATTTTCTGACATAGGATAAACGCTATCAGTACTTATTTTATTTACTTTATCCGCCTCTGTTGGAGCCTGCATTCCGTAATAAAATAACCTAATACTTCCATCACCATTTATTCTTAAAATTCTCCAGTAATAACCTGCAAAATATACCCAGTTATCATCGACTGCTCCTCTGTAGTAATAAGAAGTACCAAAATCATCTTCAATTGCAAACATACCTTCATCAGTTGTTGCTACTTTAGAAAAATCAGGTGATGGCTTTGCTTCTATTGCAGCTTTACCTTCATTATCTTCTAAAATTGTATCTGCAAAATAAGCTATTTTATCTTTTTGTAAGATTAACTGAGCTTCCAATAGTTTACCTTCATTAAGTGTTTGCTCAGAATCCAAATTTACAAATGTAAGTTTTATATCCCACTGATCAACATTATTAGTTCCACTTAAAACTTCTATTGGAAATAATTCTGCTATGCTAAATAGTCCTGTTTTTGTAGTTACATCAAACCCAGATATTTGCTGATTAGTTATTCTATCAGTTGTTGTAACATAATTTAAACCATCTATTGATGTTACTGGTAAATTATTAGGATTAGTAATTGTAAGTATTATTTCTGGTTTACTATCCGCTGTTGTATACACATAATTATTACTTTTTATATCAATGTACGCATAATATGTTTCCATAGATCCTACTTTACCAGTAAGTGTTGCAGTTGATGAAGTTTCTCCTGTTAAATTACCTTTAGTCTGATCAAAGTTAGCAAGTGAAGCACTTAAATTAATATCTACACCTTTTTGAAATACTAAACTATTAACATTTTCAGTAGTTGTAGTTATATCAGAACCGTTTCCTAGTGCTGGAGTAACAATAAAATATGCAAAAGCAAATCCTATCAAAGATATTAGTAAAACCCCTATAATTATTAGTAAATAAATTTTATTTTTATTAGTTATATTTTTTAGCATCATATCACCTATATTCTATAGTAATTTTATCAATTAATTATAGGTGTGTCAATTAATTAAACTAAACTTTTAATTCCTTTACTTTTAAAATAAATTTTTCTTGCAATATCAAGTGGGAATACACTAAGAGGCACTGTAAGAACAATTATAAGTTCATTAAATGTAAGACCATAAGTTCTAAATAAATCCCCACCATAATAAATAATAAATAATTGCATTATAATTATTAAAATAAAAATAATTATAAATATTTTGTTTTTTAATAAATTAGCAAATATATTTATTCTAGTAGTTCTAGCATTAAAGGCATTGAATACTCCTAAAAATATAAATAAAGCAAAATAAGCAGTATATAAATTTTCTTTACTTTCTAAAAAAACAGCTGTAATTGGTAATTTTAAAAATAATAAACATATTAACGATGAATACATGCCACTTAAAACTATTTGCGATAGCATATATTTGTTCAAAATAGATTCTTTAATGCTTTTAGGTTTTTCATCCATATATTCTTTTAAAGGACTCTCAAAAGCAAAGGCTAAACCAGCAAAAGTATCCATTATCATATTAAGCCATAACATTTGTATTATTGTAATTGGCTCACTTATGCCTATTAAAGTTCCTACTATTGATATTATAAGAGCACATATATTAATAGATAACTGGTAAATAATAAATTTTCTAATACTCTTAAATATTGTTCTTCCATAAAGGATAGCTTTACTTATTGATAATATATTATCATCTAATATTACTATCTCACTTGCTTCTTTAGCAACTTCTGTGCCTGAACCCATAGCAAAAGCTACATTACTTTTTTTTAAAGCAGGAGCATCATTTACTCCATCACCAGTCATTCCCACTACTAAAGATTCTTCCTGTATAATTTTAACTAATTTACTCTTATCTTGAGGAAGTGCCCTTGCTATTACTTTTATTTTAGGTAATATTTTTTTTATTTCACTAGTATCTAATTTATTAAATTCGTCACTAGTTAAAACTATTTCATTATTTTTTAATATACCTACTTCTTTAGCTATACACATAGCAGTTTCTTTAGCATCTCCAGTTATCATAATAATATTAATACCAGCTTTTTGTATTAATTTAACACCTTCTATTGCCTCTGTTCTAAGTTCATCTTTTATAACAACAAAACCAATATATACATATTCATCATCTATTATTTCGGCTAAAGCAATAGCCCTTGAACCTTTATTAATATAATTAGATATTTGTTTTTTTATAAATACCTTATTTATATTTTTATTTATATTATTTTTTTTATCAATATAACTGTTACATTTATTTAATATAACTTCATACGCTCCTTTAATAAAGGTTCTTTTTTCTTTTTCCATAATGGTTACTTTACTATATTTTTTTTCACTTCTAAATTCTTCTTTATTTAAAATTTTAGCAGGAAAATATTTTTTTTTAACAAAATTCAGGCATGCTTTATCTGTTTGATTTCCCCCTATAATTTTATCGTTTGATAATTTGCTTTCATTATTATAATATAATGAATAAAATACCGTTTTTAAAAATAAAGGATATTTATCAAAGTCATTAATACTTCTAAATCTTTTTCCTTCAGCATCAATAATTTGAGTTATTAAAAGCATTCCTTTTGTTAAAGTTCCTGTTTTATCTGTCAATAAATAATTAATATTACCTGCTGTTTCAACACCAACCATTTGTCTAACTAAAACATTATCTTTTAACATTTTCTTCATATTTGAGGATAACACTAGTGTAATCATCATTGGAAGACCTTCTGGAACCGCTACTACTATTATAGTAATACTTATTGTAAGCGCATGAATAAATAAATCTGCCATAATTTCAAAATCAAAAATATAAAGTTTTATTAAATCAATGTCGTAGTTATTATTTACTACAATATTAGTAAATAAATATATTAAAAAAACTAATGCCGCCCCTGCATAACCTAATTTACTTATAGATTTAGCTAACTTTCTAAGTCTAATTTTAAGTGGACTATCAACATTTTTTTCTTGTAGTTCTTTTGAAATATTTCCATAAATTGTATTCATGCCAACTTTACTTACAATTATTTTAGCATTACCACTATATACTACTGTTCCTCTAAAAACTTTATTATTATAATTAATAGTATTATTTTTAATGCTTTCTTTTTTTGACTCTTTACTTTCTCCATTTAATGATGATTCATCAATAGAAAGTTTACCCTCAATTAAATATCCATCAGCAGGCACTTTATCTCCGGATGTAAGCATTACTAAATCTTTTGTTACTATTTCATCTATACATACTTCTTTAAGAACATTATTTCTATAAACTTTAACTTTTATTTTAGCATTTTCACTTTGTAATCTTGCAAATGCAGATTCGGATCCATACTCAGATAAACTTGATATAAATGTTGCCATAAATACTGCTGCTAAAATACCTATTGTTTCAAACCAATCAAATGATCTAAATAAAAAAATCACTTTTAGTGCTAAGGCTAATAATAATATTTTTATAATAGGGTCCCCTAGAGATTCTATTAATAAATTTAAAAACGTTCTTTTTTTTATTTTTACAAGTTCATTACTACCACTTTTTTTTCTTTGAATTATAACTTCTTCTTCAGTTAAGCCCACTAGAATATCCTCCTAGTAATATATATGAAAAAAACATAGTTTTTTAACTATGTTTAATATTTTTTTTGAAATATAATTCCAGTAATTAATAGTACTATCGATATTCCTATTCCTAAATAAAACTCCGGAAAAGCTAGATCTACACTAGCATCAATACTAAAATATTTAAAATATCCAAGTAAATGCCATGTTAGAAAATAATATATTTCCATTGCTATTAAGCCAAGCATTCCAACAAACATTAATAATCTATTTATATTTATTTTAAAATCATACCATGTTCCCCATAAAATCATTAATATAAATAATACTGTTATTGGATTAAACAAAATAATAGTACCTGATATTTCAATACCACCTTTTTTACCAAACCAATTAAGTAACATTACTAACATATTTATAATTAGTATCACACTTAAAACAATTTTTTGATGCTTTTCTAAATAATTATTTTTTATTTTATTTACTTTTTTCTTTGCCATTTTTACTCCTTTTTATTAATGATGATATTGTATTTGCAGATTAATAGTAACATCATCTATTTCATCTGTTATTACTATTTTATAATCTTTGATATAATTAGTACCGTATTTTTCATCTGATAATGTTACATTCAAATATCCAAGAGTTGAATCTATAACTACATTTTTTAGTCCATCATTTGATAGTGGTGTCATAGAAAATATTATTTGATTACCTTCCATATCTGCTGCACTAATATGATATACATTTAATTGATTACATCTTTCATATACATTTAAATAACAATTAGTTTCTAAAGGATATATATCTCCACCTAGTGGCAAATCATCACACACCATTTCAGCACTATTAGGGAATAATGAAACGCCAAATATAAATGGTGGGACATTATCAGAAGGCTCTTCCGGTTCCGTTGGTAATTCTAGCCCAGTATCAAATATCTTGGTCAAATTATAATTAGTAGTAGGTAAATTTACTTTTAATACATTACTCTCTATATTAATTGCTATATTATCATCTGATAATTGTTTTAATCTATATGGATTAGTTTCTGTACCATTTCCACCACTAAAAGCAACTGCTGAATTTAAATATATTGCTGGTTTAATTATATTTTCAATATGACTATAATCGGTATCAATACCTTCCGTATTCATCCATGTTTCGCTATTTATCTGTGAAAATATATATTCACTGGTGTTAACCCAGCCAATATTTTTAGTAGTTTCTGATCTATTGCATCCTTCAATATTATATACTGATACGGTTGCATCATAATTCGGTAAATCACTTGCATCACCTAGTTCAAGCCATGTAGGCTGTATCATACTTTTATAATTAGCTGGTAATGTATTATAAAAATTTGTATTTAAATAATTTATATTATCTATTTCTTCTGTAAGACCAGTATCTATTGATGTAACTTTCATTAATTTCATTGATGGATTTGGCACATCATATAGCCCAATCATTTGATATAAATTATCTTCTGGACATATTTCTTCGTCTGACCCAAAACATACATAATTATTTACATCTGCTCCAACGTACCTTATACTTTCATCAACTGAAATTGTTGCTAAATCATTTGATAATACTGCATCTGCCTCTATTTTTTCATGAATTAGTATTGGCTCTGTTATTTCCCCTTCTTCATTTACTGCTGTATCCATTTCAAATGAAGCATTAGCATTTGGTGTTTGATCTACATCTGGTAAATTAAGGATTATTACTTTTATTACCCAATTTTCTACTGTGCCTTCTTCAGTTGTTGCATTTATTTCTCTACTGCTTGCAAGAGTTATTTTACCCGTTGCTGTTGTTATATCAAATCCTGATACTCCATTAATTGTTACATAACTTAAATCTCCTGCTGTTGTTATAACATTTCCTTCTGGATCAAATAACTGCAATAATATTTCTGGCGTAGAACCATCTGAATATACAAATGTATTGTTTGCTATATTCATTCCTAAATTATAATATTTTGTAGCTGTAAGTGTTGTTTTATTTGGAATAAGCGTAGCTCTTGCAAATGTTTCACCTTCTACATTAGCTGCTGCATCATGTAAGTTATGCGATCCTATAGTTAAGTTTATTGGATCTCCTGCCTCAAGCTCTAGAAGATCTACTCCTTTTATCGTTACATCTAAATCTGTTTTAGACCCTGCCCCTATTACTGGTCCTAAAAAGGCATATGCAGCCGTAAATATTAATAAAAGTATTATTAGTATTCCTATAATCATTAAGGTAACTTGTTTTCTCGTAAACTTTCTTTTCATTTTATACCCTCTATACTATTAATAGTATATCAAATATTTACTGCTTTATCAATTATATAGTTTTAATTTTAATTAGTTTATTTATATCTTTTAGTCCATTTTGTTCATATTTAATTTCATTAATAAATTCTGAATTTATTTTATATTTATTTAAATATTCTAATACATCATCGAATGACAAATTTTTAAGTGTAATAACTTCATCAAATAAATTACTATATTCATTTTTATAAATATTTGCTGCGTTAAAGCCAATAGAGCTATTACGAGTTGTTTCCGTAGCAATTAAAAATACATTTTCAAAACTAATTGTTTCATTTTTGGCATCATTTATATTTTTTTCTTTAAAAGCCAGTTCAATTAAATTTTTTACTGAACTACTCATTTTATTATAATCCTCTATGTATATAATTGAATATGGATTATATTTTAGTTTTTTTAATATATAATCTTCACTATATCCGGCATAACCAGGTGTTACCCCAATTAACTTAGTAATACTAGAATCATAACTAAAATCACTACCATTTAATTTGATAACGTTCATTTTTTTACTTAATACTTTTAGTATATTTTTCAAAATTTCCGTTTTACCAATACCAGTACTACCTGTTAATAAGATTGATAACTGTGAATCAAAATTTTTTAATTTATATTCTATTAAATTAATTATTTTACTTATTTCTTTTTTGTGCCCAACTATATTTTTTAAATTATTTTTAATTTTACTTATTATATCTTCAGAATTAATTAATAGTGGTATATTAGCTTTTTTAGATAAGACTTTTACAATATCGCTACTTTTAATTTTCTTTATTTTATAATTATTTTTATTTATATAATTAATTATCTTATTTTCTTTATTTTTTATATTCAGCGCAAGTGTATAATCATTTTCTATAATAGCTTTATTCTTATTTTCATTTAAAACTTTTATTTCTTTTTCTAATTTATATACATTTTTATTATATTCATTTTTCAGATGTACATAAGTACATACTGAATCTAAAAAATCTAATGCTTTATCAGGGTTTTTTTTATCCAATATATATTTATCTGTTAAACTTATAATATCTAAAATATTTTTATTAGATATTACTAAATTATGATGAGTTTCATATTCTTTTTTGACTTTTTTTAATATATTTATTGTTTGTTCTTTATCTGGCTCCTTTATATATATTTTCTCAAACCTTCTAGATAGAGCTTTATCTTTGGCTAAATACTTTTCATATTCTGATATAGTAGTTGCCCCAATACACTTTACATCTCCTCTAGCTAAATATGGTTTAAATATATCTCCAGCGCTAATAGCACCTTCTGCTCCACCAGCTGATACCATTGTGTGTATCTCATCTATAAATAATATTATATCTTTTCTTTTTTCAAGTTCTTCTATTATACTTGATAATTTTTCTTCAAATTCTCCTCTATATTTTGTACCTGCTACCAAATTTGACATTTCTAGACTAATTATTTTATAGTTTAAAAATTCTTTTGGAACAATGCCCAAATTGATTTTTCTAGCTATTTCTTCTACTATAGCAGTTTTACCTACTCCAGCTTCACCTATTAATAATGGATTATTTTTTTTCTTTCTTAAAAGCGTTTCAAAAATATAATTAATTTCTTCATCACGACCATATATTTTTTCTTTTACATCTATTTCTTCATTTAAGTTTTTACCAAATTTAATTTTGCTTATTTTTTTAGTTACTTTTGTATTTAAATTATCATAAAGAAGCTCTAAATCTACTTTTAATCCTAAAAGAATTCTAATAGCTACTCCTTCATTTTCTTCTAATAAAGATATAGTTAAATATACTCCATTTATTTCTTCTTTATTTTCTTTTGCGTCTTCAATAGCTCCAGCTATAACTCTTTTAAGTAGTGGCGTATATAAATTAAATGAAACATTTTTATTAGGTATTCCTACTATTTTTATTAATTCACCTCTAAAAATTTCATACGTTATATTATGTTTATGAAATACATTTTTAATTTTATTATTTTTTTTTAACAAAGAAAGAAGTAAGTGCTCACTTCCAACAAAAGGATGTTTTAACTTACTTCTTTCTTCTTCCATATTTTTTAATATATTTGCTGCTTCTAAATTAAATTCTTTATTCATTATTAGTCACCTATTACCATTCTATGATAATAATGTTTATTTATTTGAAAATTTATGCAAAAAAAAAGCAAAAATTGCTTTTTATCCTAAATATACAAGAACATTAAATAGTATTAATAGTATTACGAACATTCCAACTAAGAACATCCAAATATATTTAAGCCAAGTTTTATAACTTAGTTTAGTGTATGATAATCCAATTAATAAAATTATACTAGTTGGTGCAAACACTTGAACTAAACCAAACATTGATGTGAAAATTGTAACGATAAGCGGTAAAGCATCTGCATACATTGTAGTTATAAATGGTCCTACAACATAACCAGTATATCCTAAATCAGGATGGAAAACTGCTGTAAATAATGCTGTTAATGCACTTAAATTAGGTTCAATACCATTAGTTAATGTAAAAAACCAATTTGATACACTAGCCATTATTGGTGAAATATATGAAACTATAAATACCATAAATATAACTATTAATAGCGCAGTTGGTGTAGCAAAAGCTTTAATACCACTTGCAGCATCATTTATAACATTTTCAAATTTAATGCGCCCTACAACAGCTACTAAAATTGACATTATAAATAGAACTACCATTCCAGCTAATAAATCCCAAGTACCAAAAGGCATTGATGCTGCACCTAATATTCTACCAAAGATCATATAATCTTCTCCAATAGTAAGTGTAGTTAACCAAGTATGGAATTCACTAAATATAGTTATACCAAAATTTTGTTCCCAGTTAATGTAACCTAATATTAATATTACCGCAGTTAATGATAACAATACTATCATTGGAATTGTATTAATTTTTGTTTTATTTTCTTTTACTTCTAATGGATCAACTATTAAATCTTCTTCTTTTTTAGAGTCATTATTAGTAGATTTTAATCTTAAAACAGTAAATAAAGTAAATAGTACTAATGCAGCTAATTGAATTAATATTCTATATTCAAAACCATTTTCAACTGGTATAGATGTATAACTTGTAAACCAAGCTAATCCTTCAGTTCCCCAAGGAGAACCTATCATACCAATTAATATAGCACCAAATGTTACTGTAAACGTTATTAGTTTATCCATTTTCATTTTTGATAATATTGTTAAAACAAATGGAACAAATGCTAACACTATTAATACTTGCGTAAATAGAGACGTTAATATAACAAATAATACTATACTGCTAATTGCTACTACAGTTTTATTTCCTTCCAATTTTTTTGCAATTGTACTAGTTATTTTTTCATATGATGCAGTTTTTGATAATATACCATAAAATGCAGCTATTATTAATAAAATAACTATTTTATCCAGCGCAAAATATACTGAATAATAAAGTGTAGTTGATATGTCCATAGCACTAAATCCAACTACGTTAGATTCTGTAAATGTAGCTCCGTTAAAACCACCATTTGGTAATAACCAAGTTAATACTATAGCAGCTAGTGCAACTAAACTTGCAGATTTGATTAATGAATATTTTTCAGATTGAATTGATGCCATTATTCCACTAAATGTCATTAATATAACACCGAAGAATTTAAATGGTACTGATAAATCAGTTATTATAAAACTTAAAATAACTAATACTAATCCTAGTCCAACAAGTCCAAGCTTAACATATTTCATTATATCATTTTTTGAATTTTTTTTATTCTTACCTTTCATTTTCTACCTCCTAATAATAATTATAACAAAAAGACAAAATAAAAAAAAGCATTTTACTGCTTTTTTACGTTAAATACTTATTAAAATTTAAACATTTTAGTATTTTTTCTAGTTACCATATATACACCAATACCAGCTACAGCAGATAAACCTAAAATTATTAAAGGTAAATTCATTCCTGTTTCAGGTGTTACTTCTGGTTCTACAGTAATTGTCATAGTATCTAAATTAACTTTAACACTACAATCTTCTGAAGTATGATCTACTTCATTTGTATAAGTCCATTTAACTGTTGCAAATAATTGTCTTTCAGTTAATGAATATGTTGGTTCTTTTGGTGTTAATTTAGCTTCATTACTATCAAGTGCTCCAGTTATTTCAAAATTAAAATTATCCCCAGATTTTACTATTTCAATATCAGTAACAAGTCTTCCTTCTTCTACTGATCCTGTTATTGGAGTATCAAATTTAAATTCTTCTGCTTCAGTTCCTGAAGGAAGAATAAATAAGTCAACTTCAACAGTACATGTTTCAGTGGTACATTCAACAACTGCTTCACCTTTTTCGAATTTAGCTGCTTCTACACCTAGTGGTACAGTTATCCCTACTACTACCGCTAACATAAATAAAACTTTTTTCACAATACATCTCTCCTATCTTTAGTATGTCCTAATTATAACATATAAATACAACTTTAGACAATATATGCATTAAAAAATATTTTTAGACATAAATTTTACACTTCAAATATCTTTAATTTTATTTATAAATATGTTATTATTATAATAGGAGTAAAGTAATATGAAAATACTAATAAAGTTAAATCGCAATACTATTATTTTTAAAATTAAAAGAGCTTTAAATGATGAACAAAAAAATATTTTAAATACTAACGTTATATCTGATAGTGAATTAGTTTTTTCTGATGAGTATATTTATCAAAATTTAAAAATAGTTACATCATTTATAAATAATTTAATTAATAACTCTGATATTGATACTGTTATTATTCACAATAATAAAGTTGTATTAGAATTACTAGATATTATTAAAAACACAAATAGCATTAAACATATTATTTTAAAAGATGATGTACCTATTACTTATAAAATGTGTGAAAAAATAAGTAAAATCAAACATATTGAAACCTTAAGTTGCTTTAGTATTCAAGACTTTTTAGTAGATTTTTTAGATAAAAAAAATATAACTGTAGAATCTCGATGTGAAATATTATTTACAAGTGACTTTATGACTTTAAATTCTTTAAATAAATATTCATCAATATATTATAAGAAAACAATTAATTTAGCACTTCCCCTATCTGATAGTGACATAGATGACTTTGAAGGCTTTTTAAATATAAATTTTTATTTAAAAGTAATTCATATTAATAAAACTTTAAAAAGTGATTTAGAAAATGTAATTGATTTACTTTGTAAATATCGTAAAAAAAATATAAGAATTGTATTACATGAGAATATTAATGATTTAGAACTCGTAAATTATATTAAGAAAGTTAATACTTCTAAAAAGAAGCAAAAAATAAAAATCACTATATCCTATAGTGATCAATATTTAAGAAAAAACTTTTTACCTCAGGCTAATATAAACATATTAAAATTGTGTTTATTATTTATTTTTATTATAATTGGTGGTAGCTTTGGTTATGTAATAACTAATAACTACGTTGCTTATCAAAAAGATGTTTCTATTAAAGAAGATTTAAATGATATAATTAAAAGTACTGAAGATACTAAAGAAGTTCAAGATATTATTGAAAAAATTGAAATTGAGGAAGAAAAAAAAGTTATTAATGACTATATTGCAAGTTTAAAAACACTTAATACAGACTCGGTAGGATGGCTTAAAGTTCCTAACACGTCTGTTGACTACCCTATAGTTAAAGGAAGTGACAACGATTATTATTTAGATCACAATATTAAACATGAGAGTGATTTTAATGGCTGGATCTTCATGGACTACCGAAATAATACTGATTTTTCACACGACAATACTTTAATATATGGTCATACTAATTATAATGCAAATGTTATGTTTGGGAGTTTAAAACAAACTTTAAAAGAATTGTGGTATACAAATACTGATAATCACATTATAACTGTTGACTCTCTTTATGAAAATTTAGAGTATCAAATATTTTCAATATATAGTATAAGAGCTACTAATGATTATTTAAATATACAATATACTAATATTTTGGAAAAGTTAGAATTTTTTCATAAATTAGAAGAAAGAAGTATTTATGATTTTAATGTTGAACTTGATCACGATGATCAAATAATTACTTTATCAACTTGTGATGATGGTGGTGTAAACAGATTAGTAATTCATGCAGTCCTACTTAATGAAGAGAATTAATTCTCTTTTTCTTTTTAAATAAAATTTTATAAAATATATAAATAAAAAATAATATTACTACTAGTAATCCAGTTGTAACATACCCTGGAACTGCTACACTAACTGGTGCTGGAAGATTAGTTATTTCTTCTACACTTTCACTAAAAACTAATGTTGATTCCTCTTTATATACCTGTAGTGTATAATACTCTATCGCTCCTATTTCATCACTTACTTCTAAAACTACTATATTTTCACCGGATATTAAATTTTCATTACCTAGTTCTTTTACAATACATGTATCACATATAAAATATTTTAGTTCTAGTTTATCTACATCTTCATTTATAAATACAGTATATATATTATTAAGTGGATCAAACTCTAAAGATAAGCTACCATTTAATATATCAAGATATTCAATCATATTTATCACCTTTTTATATTATTACCAAAAAAAAATAAATAAACCCTAAAGTTTATTTAAAATATTTTTAGTAAAATTTCATTCATAACATAAATTTTTTTAGGATTTATATATATATAATTATTTTTCAAAATTAAATCTTTAGATTTAATAAGAGGGTTTATTTCATAAACCTCGGTTATTTCTTGACCATATTTTTCTTTAAAATCTAAAATATTAATCCCTTCTGTTTTTCTAAAACCCAGCATAAGCTCATAATCCATAATTTCTTTTTTAGAAAGCATATTTTGTTCTTTATCATATTCACCATTTATATAAGATTTTATATTTTTAGTATTTTCATATCTAACGCCAGCATAATATCCTGCTGCACCTAAACCAAATCCATAATACTCTTCATTATTCCAATATACTAAATTATGTTTTGAAAATTTATTAGTTTTACCGAAATTACTTACTTCATATTGAATATAATTATTTCTTTTTAATTTTTTTCTTATAACATTATACATTTTACTATCTAATTTATCTGAAATATATTCAACTTTATCATGTTTTATTTTAGTATTATCTTCAATAATCAAACTATATGTACTAATATGATCTACTTTAAGTTTCAAAAATTTATTTAGATCATTTTTAAGCTCTGAAATTGTTTCATTTACTGTTGCGTACATTAAATCAATATTTATGTTATCAAAACCTATTTGCCTGCACATGGCAATTTTATCTTTTGCATCTTTAAATTCAGCTTCTCTTCCTAAAAATTTTAATTTATCATAATTAAAGG
>CAYJFC010000004.1:0-25071 GCA_964369625.1 uncultured Muribaculaceae bacterium | reverse complement strand
GCATCTTTAAATTCAGCTTCTCTTCCTAAAAATTTTAATTTATCATAATTAAAGGACTGTATTCCAATAGATAATCTATTAACCCCTTCTTCTTTTAAATAAATTAAAAGTTCTTCTCTTATATCATCTAAATTACATTCAAAAGTTATTTCAGCGTCGTAAGTTTTATTAAATAATTTAATTATATTAAATAATTTTTTTAAATTAGGTATCGAAAGACAACTAGGTGTTCCTCCACCGATGTAAATAGTTTTTATATCATCTTTCATATATCTATTTATTACTTCTTTTTCAAGTGCTAATAAATATTTTATAATATATTCATCATTTATAAGTATTTTACAAAAATCACAATATGAACATATTTTTTTACAAAAAGGTATATGTATATAAACACTATTTACTTCTTTATTCATTTTTTAAAACCTCTAAGAATACTTCACTAGGAACTTCAACAGAACCTACCATTTTCATCTTCTTTTTACCCTCTTTTTGTTTTTCTAAAAGTTTTCTTTTTCTTGATACATCTCCACCATAACATTTTGCAAGTACATTTTTTCTCATTGCACTTATATTCTCACGTGCTATTACTTTTGATCCAATACTTGCTTGAATTGGTATTTGAAACATTTGCCTTGGAATAAGTTTTTGTAATTTTTCTGTAACCACTCTTCCTTTTGAATATGCATGATCTTTATGAACAATTACTGATAATGCATCTACTACATTTCCATTAAGTAAAATATCCATTTTTACTAAATCACTTTCTTTATAACCACATATTTCATAATCAAATGAAGCATAACCTTTAGTATAACTTTTAAGTTTATCATAAAAGTCATATACTATTTCTGATAATGGTACTTCATAGTGAATATTAACTCTTTCAGCATCTATATAATCAGTGTTTATAAAGTTACCTCTTTTTTCTTGACATAACTCCATTATCGATCCTATATAAGTTGTTGGCGCTATTATATTTGTATATATATATGGCTCTTTAATATATTCTATTTTCATTTTATCTGGCATTTTAGTTGGTGAATCTATATTTATTATTTCACCATTTGTTAGACATACTTCATATATAACAGATGGACTAGTTGCTATTACATTTAAATCAAATTCTCTTTCTAATCTAGACATAATAATATCCATGTGAAGCAGACCTAAAAATCCCATTCTAAATCCAAAACCTAAAGCCTCTGAAGTTTCAGGTTCATTTGTAAGTGATGAATCAGATAATTTAAGTTTTTCAATAGCTTCTTTTAAATCATCATATTTATTTAATTCTACTGGAAATATTCCAGAAAAAACCATTGGTTTCATTTCTTTATAACCAGGAAGAGGATCCTTAGATTCATTTTTAAGTGTTGTTACAGTATCTCCTACTGATACTTCAGATATATCTTTAATAGATGCACATATATAGCCTACTGCTCCACTTTCAAGTGTTTTAACTTTAAACTCTTTAGGAGTTCTATAACCTAGCTCTACTACATTAAACTGACTTTTCATATTTATCAGTTTTATAGTATCTCCTTCATTAATACTACCACTTTCTACTTTTACTAAAAGTATAACCCCTTTATATGGATCAAAATAACTATCAAATATTAATGCTTTAGTTTTTCCTTCATTATCTACTTTAGGAGCTGGAATACGCTCTACTATAGCGTCAAGTAGTTTATCTACTCCCACTCCTGTTTTACCACTAACAAGTAATATTTCTTCTCTTTTAAATCCAAGAACATTTATTAATTCATTTATAACCTTTTCTGGATTTGCATTAGGTAAGTCTATTTTATTAATAACAGGTATCAATGTTAAGTCATTTTCCATAGCTAAATATAAATTAGCTAGTGTTTGAGCTTCTATACCTTGAGATGCATCCACTACTAAAATAGCGCCATCACATGCCGCTAAGCTTCTTGATACTTCATATGTAAAATCAACATGACCTGGAGTATCTATTAAATTAAATGTATAATTTTCATTATTATAAGTATGTTTTAATCTAACAGCATTTAGTTTAATAGTAATTCCACGTTCACGTTCTAAATCCATACTATCTAAAAGTTGACTTTGCATTTCTCTTTCTTCAACAGCATGAGTCATTTCAAGTATTCTATCAGCTAAAGTACTTTTTCCATGATCTATATGTGCAATAATTGAGAAATTTCTATAATTTTTTTGATTCATAATTAACACCGCTTATATTGTACCAAATATAGTGCATTTTATCAATTAAAAAGATTAGAAGCGAATACTCCAATCTTTATATTCTTTATTAATATTTAATGTTTCTTTTTGTTTTTTCTTAACTCTAACATACACAATAGTTTTATCTTCAGTTATATTAGTTTCTTCCATCATAGAATCAACATCAAAATATACATCTAATTTATTATCAATTAATTTTTGTTTTTCTTCACAAATTATAAAATATTTCACAAAATCCACTTCTGCTTCTCTAAATTTTTCAGAATCTGGTTTTTCTATTATAAAGAAATTAGGATCAAATGTTGGAAAAATTAAGAAATGCAAATTAGCAAGTATTACCCTATGTACTTTATCCATATCTACAATATAAGGAATATTTATTGTATTATATCCTTTTTTTAATAATATAATATTTTCAATATCCGTTATTATATTATTATATATATCAAAATCATTTTCAGAGTCATTATTGTTTTCTGATAAACATAAATTTAAAAAATATTTAATAAGTTCATCTAAACTTTCAATACTTTTATTATAAAATTTTTCAAAATCTACTATTAAAGAAGTATTTTTAATAAAGTTTACACAATCTATTTGATCTACAACACAAAAATCTTCTAATTCACAATCTGATTGCACCTTAATATCAAAATTTTCATATTTGTTTAAAGTTTGGACATCTTTTTTTTGAATATATATTTCATTACTTATTTTATTAAAAATTTTCATAATTACACCTGCCTTTGATTATCTATATTATAAAAATTTTCCTTTGGAATAATTACTGATGCTGCACAAGAATCTTCTGAATATAGTACAACAAACTCCCCTTTTAAAGGTTTATTTAACACTATAAATGATATATAATCTGCTACAGCTACCTGTATGTCTAAACACTCATCATCAGTTAAACTTTTTCCATCAACTCTTTCTACAAAAAATTGATGAATATCATAACTTTCAAATATTTTATAAATGTTTTCTGGATTTGTATAACTACTATAATTTCCTAAAGTATAATATTCAAGTGGAAAAGCTATTTCTAAATTTCCAACTTTATAATCATATAAACTTTCTAATTCTTTTTTACGATATTTTAATATTAATTTAACAGTATTATTTGTGACCTTATTTATTAATTTTTCTTTTTTATTTATTAACTCTTCTAATACCTTAGGTTCTATATATTTATATTCATTATAATTTAAAAGTACTGTTGGTTTTTCTTTCATAACTTGAAGAATATAATTAATTATTTCTTCATTATTAATTGTATAAAATGTTTCTAAACCATATTCAAGATTACCCCTTTTATAATTTTCTGTTAGGGTATCTATTATAAATTTAAAATTTTCTGATATATCTTTTCTCACTGCAGCTAAAAGCATTAAATCTTTTAATTGTAAATACATTACTGGGTGTGAATCTATTTTATTGTATGTTAGCATAAGTCACCTTTTAAAATGGCATTTTCATATTGCCATTTGACATCATTTTCATCATTTTTTTCATTTCTTCAAATTGTTTTAAAAGTTTATTCACATCTTCAACAGTGCTTCCACTTCCCTTTGATATTCTGATTTTGTGGCTAGCTTTTAATATATCTGGATTTTTTCTTTCTTTTAATGTCATTGATAATATTATTGCTTCTATTTTAGCAAATTGTTTTGGATCAACACTTAAATTATTAAGACCCATTTTTCTTGCTCCTGGAAGCATTTTAAGGATGTTTTCAAGTGGCCCTAATTTTTTTATTTGTCTTAAAGATGTTAAAAAATCTTCTAGATCAAATTTTCCACTTTTCATTTTTTTTGCTTGATCTTTTGCATCTTCTTCACTGATTACATCTTCTACTTTGCTTGCTATAGCCCAAATATCTCCCATATCAAGTATTCTTTCAGCCATTCTTTCTGGATAAAATTCACTTAAACCATCGAGCTTTTCTGAGTCACCAGCAAATTTTATAGGTACGTTAGTCAAATGCCTTATTGATAAAGCAACTCCACCTTTAGTAGAACCATCTAGCTTTGTAATAATGGCTCCAGTAAGTGTTAATTTATCATTAAATCCATTAATAACATTTATTGCGTCTTGCCCCATCATTGCATCTACTACTAATATTTTTTCATGTGGTTTAGCAAAAGTTTCAATATCTCTTACTTCATCCATAAGCTTTTCATCTATTTGAAGTCTACCTGCTGTATCTATTATAATATAATTACAATTATTTTCTTTAGCAAATTCTAAACCACTTTTTACTATATCTACTACGTTTTGATTTTCTCTATCGAAGTATACTGGAACATCTAATTGTTTACCTAAAGTAATAAGCTGATCTATTGCTGCTGGTCTATAAATATCCCCTGCTATTAAAGCTGGTTTTTTGCCATGTTTTTTTCTTACATAATTGGCTATTTTACCAGTAGCAGTAGTTTTACCAGATCCCTGTAAACCAACAAGCATAATAATAGTTGGATTTTTACTCGTTTCAAGCGGAGAATAATCACCACCTAAAAGTGTTATAAGTTCATCTTTTATTAATTTTATAAAAACTTCTTCTGGTTTTAAACTTTTACCTATTTCAATTCCCATTGCTTTTTCTTTAATTGATGCAATAAACTCTTTAACTACATTATAGTTAACATCTGCTTCTAAAAGCGCCATTCTTATTTCTCTAACTGCTTCATTTATATTTTCTTCAGTAATTTTACCCATACCTCTAATATTTTTTAAAGCTGAAGATAATCTATCTCCTATATATTCAAACATTTTTAATCACCTACAAATATTTTAGCATAGATACTGAGTTTTTACAAAGAAAAAACCACTATAGTGGCTTTTTAAAGTTAATGAATTTTGGAACAGTACTTATTTTTTCATCACAGTCTAAACCCGTAACTAAACTTTTATTAAATCTACTAAACTCTGGTTTTTCTCCTTCATTTATTATATATTTAAATGTATCTTCTATTAATTTAACAGTTTCGCTATTAGTTTTATAAATAGTTTGAATAAAATTGTCTTCAGTAACAATGCTACCATCAAATGCATTAAGTAAAGTTTTTTTTGAAAAATTAAGTATTTTATTATGGTGGTCATTATCCTCAAAATTAAAACTATTGCTAACAGGTTCTAACTTTTCTGCATCTTCTGGTAAAAAATTATCTATTAATTTATAAAAGTTTCGTTTAAAACTACTATTATCTTCTCTTAAATGTTTTAGCAAAAATTTCATATGCTTTAAACTTAATTTATAAATTTTAGCCATATTTTCAAATCCATATACTTCATAAAATGTTTCATTAATTAGTTTATTTAGTTCATCAGAAAAATTTGTTATTTTCATATTACTCGCTTTTTTAGCAAAGGGAAATTTTTCTACTATATAATTATCTAGTTTAGTTTCTAAAATATTGTGTTCTCCATTGTAAATATGAGTTTTGGGGTTATCTTTATAAAATTCGCCAGTTAAATAGAATATTACTGGATGGTATTTTGAATCTAACATGTAATGAGATAAAAAACCTGACAAAAAACTCATACAATCTTTATCATTTACAAATTTATATTTCTTTATTTTTTTTATCAAAGTCATAAAAAATTTACCACTTTTTTCCCTGTGGAAAATATATTGTAAATTTCGAATATCAGATCCTATGAATGGCCAAAATTTATAATAAAACATTAGTGGGTCTGTTGAATTTGCAAAAAGCAAATGATTTTTTTCATTTATCAATTTTGTTGAAAAATTCGTTAAATGGTCGTAATTTATTTTTGCAAAATATGCATGAGTTTTATTTGATGGCATACTACTACTTCTCTTTCTTAAATATATTATCATAACTAATGTTTTTGTCAATAAAAAACTTACTAATTTAGTAAGTTTAAATCCATTTTGATATGTATATAACTCTAGTTGTATAACTATGATAATTTAGAAAAAAATCAATTATTTTATTTATTAGTAATTTTATAATATCTTTAGTATCTCTTGAAATTTTAGCGTTAAGAATGCAGTGCTGCATATCTTTTCTAAAAAAATAATCATCAATGTACTTCTTCATAGCTTTATCCAAATTAGTTAAATTTTCAACAATATCCTCATTAAGCACTTCTATTTTAAATATATATTCACGATATAAATTAATCATTTTAGAAGTTATGTTATCTCCCTCAATAGGTTCGAAATTAATGATTTCATAAAAATTAACACAATGTTTTAATACTTCTTTAGTTATATCCATGTTACCTACCTTAATTAAATAATAATATAAAAATATTAATTTGTCAAAATATTTTTGTAGTGATATAATTATTTTAGGTGGTAATATGACAAAAAAGTTAAAACTAAAAAGAAAATTTAAATTTATTTTAATTGGACTTGTATTATTTATTATTATATTAGTGGTGGGAATTAATAAATATAATACCCATAAATATGAACAAACATACGAATTTAAATTTCTAGACATAGGTTATAGTAAGGAAGAAATTAAAATACTTTTAAATTATTTTGAAAATAAAGAGTTAGATATTTTAGTAAAAGAGGAAAAAGATGAATTAATCTTTGAATTAATGGATAGTAAATATTATATCCATAATAATTATGATGAATATAGATCTTATATTGAAGAAAACAAAACTAATACAAATGAAACTATTACTATAGTAAATACTAATAATGATGTTCGCTATTATGAAGAAATATTTAAAAGTAATATAAATGATAATGCTCTTATATTAGTTAATAAATATCATGCTCTAGAAAGTGATTATGTACCAGAAAATTTAGTTACAATTTCTCAAGATCATTCATGGGGAACACTTGGTTCACAAAAGGCTACTGAAGAAACTTATGGCGCTTTTAAATCAATGGCTTTTGATGCTGAAAGTCAAGACATTACACTAATAATAAATTCTTCTTATAGATCTTATGCTGAGCAGTTTTCAGTACATGAAGAATATAAACTTGATCGCGGCGAAGAATATGCTGATAATATAGCTGCTAGAGCTGGACATTCTGAACATCAAACGGGATTAGCTCTAGACATTTTTTCAACTGAAACATCTTCAAGAGCTGAGTTTGTTAATTCAAAAGCTTATGCATATTTAAAAGATAATGCTCATAACTTTGGTTTTATTCTAAGATATCCTGAAGGAAAAGAAGATATTACCGGTTTTTCTTTTGAATCATGGCATTATAGATATGTAGGAACAGACGTTGCAACTTATATATATGAAAATAATATAACTTATGATGAATACTATGCATTTTACATTGAAAATCAATAATTTGATTAAAAACATGAACAATCATGTTTTTTTATGTTAAAATTATATAGAAAGAGTGTGAGGTAAAATGGAAGAAAACAATTTTGTTAGTGGAGAAGTAACCACTGTGAAAAAAACTTCAAAAAATAAGAAAGTTATAATTATTATAATAAGTGTAATTGCTGCTTTACTTGCCGGTTATTTTGCTTTTATATCTTTTTTTGTAACATCAGAAAAAGTATATGAAGTTGCAATAAATGAAGCATTTAATACATTAAATGAAACTACAAAAATAATTGAAGAAAATTTAATTGAAGATACAAGTAAAATTAATAAATCCGTTATAACTGGAACTTTTGATATTACATCTAATATTTCTGGTTTAGATAAAGCCAATATTAATTATGAACTTGGTATTAATGCAGAAGATGAAGTATTAGCATTAAATGCTACAATTGATGATGAACTTGATATAGCATTATCATATTTTGAAAACTATTTATATATTATATCTGAAGATATATATGACTCTCCCCTTTATATGTTTATTGAAGAAAATATAGTGTTAGAAATACCCGAAACTAATTTTGACTTTAAAGATATTTATGAAGTTATAGATTCTAGTAATAAAGCTTTTACTAATGCTATCACAGAGTTTGATATAAAAAGTGATGATAAAACTATCGAGCTTGATGGTGATAAAACTGATGTAACTGCTCATATATTAGAACTTAATAATGATGATATTGAAAAATTATTTAAAACTATTATAGATAATTTAAATGATAATAATGATTTTCTAAAGTCAATGGCTAATTTAACTGGAATGGAAAAAGAAGATATTAAAGATTTACTGGATAATTCTAAAGATCAAATTGTGTTAGAAGAAGAAATAGAACTTGAGTATATAATCTATACTAGTGGTTTATTAAAAGAATATGTAGGGTTTGATATTGACATAATGGGTGAAACTTTATTTACTAGTAGAGTTGAAGATGACAAAACTATATATGAAATACCAGTTTTAAAAGATATCTTTTCTTTAGAAACTACTAAAGATACTATCGAACTTGATTATGATGATACAATGACTAAATTTGAATTATTCTTCGAAAAAGATAATAATACTAAATTTAATTACAAAATAAATTATTCTGATAATATGTCAAATTTTGAAATGGATGGTTCATATAATAATAAAGTAAGTAAAGATGCAATAGATACTGATATTAAACTTGATATTGAAGCTACTTTAGATGGTGAAGAATATATACTAGAAATGACTTCTAATTTTAAATTAGAAACCGATAAAATAGTAGATATTGATGAAACTGTAGATGCAATTAATATTGATGAATTATCTAATGATGAGTTAACAGAAATTAATACTAACTTAGAAAATGCTCTTGAAAAAACATTTATAATGGATCTTGTTACAGAATTCAGTGAATATTTATCAAGTATTACTAGTGATTTAAATACTGAAGATACTTCTACAGATAATTATTACTATACTGATGAATCATTGTTTACAGCAAATGCTAATGTTATTTTAGAAGCAGCTGAATATGCTTTAGATGATTTAAATAGTAATTGTGTTACTGTAGAATACTTAATTGAAAATGACTATATTACTGGATTGCCTAGTACTTATAAAGGAACAGTAACATATGAAGATTATATTTATTATATAGCAATTCATGATACCGCTACAGGATTTAAAATTGATACATATAGCTATGTTTTAGAATCAGATATAGATGAGAGTTTAACTATTTTAGAAACATGTTCAACAATATAAAAAAAGTTCAAATTGAACTTTTTTATTTTTGACAATTTTCACAATAATATGTGCTTCTTCCATCTATTTTTTCTTTTTTTATTAAATTATTACAATATATGCATGTTTGATTTTCTTTCATATGTACTAATAAATAATTTTGATAATTTCCAGTTACACCTAAACTAGAAGTATAACTTTTAATAGTGGACCCACCTTCTTTTATAGATTTATCTATTATTTTTATACTAGATGCAATTATTTTATTTATCTCTTCAATTGTTAAATCTCTACCCTTTTTATAAGGATTAATTTTTGATAAAAATAAAACTTCATTTGCATATATATTGCCAAGACCTGCTATTATATTTTGATCAAGTAATAATGTTTTAATGGATTTATTACTTTTTTGTAACTTATCTTTCAAATAAGAAGAATTTAAATCATTAGGCTCTTTTCCTAATTTAATAAAATATTCTTCTAAGTCATTTTTGTTTATTAAAATCATTCTACCAAATTTTCTAGTATCATTATATACAAGCTTTATATTATTAGATAATGTAAATATTATATGGTCATGCTTTAATATTTCATCTGATGAATTTTTAACAAAATACTTTCCTTCCATTCTAAGGTGTGATATTAAATAATTACTATCCGTTTCAAATATCAAATATTTTCCTTTTCTTTTAATATCTATAAATTTTTGTTTGATTAAGCTATTAAATTCTTCTAAATCATTTTCAACAATGCGTGAATATAATACATTTATACTAATTATTTTTTTATTTAGTATCTTGGCTTTCAAAGCATTTCTTACTGTTTCTACTTCTGGAAGCTCTGGCATATTTATACCTCATACCAATTACTAGCACAATTTACTTCTACTTTAAGTGGAACACTAAGCTTAATAACATTTTCCATATTTTCAACAACAATTTTTTCAACTATTTCTTTTTCTTCTTTTATAACATCAAGTATAAGTTCATCGTGAACTTGAAGTATTAATTTACTTTTAAGATTATTTTCTTTTAATGCTCTTGATATATTAATCATTGCTATTTTAATTATATCCGCACTAGTACCTTGTATCGGGGTATTAAGAGCCATTCTTTCGCCCATTTGTTTTACTAAAAAGTTACTACTTTTTATTTCATCTATAATTCTTCTTCTATTAAAAAGTGTTTTTACTTCTCCAGTATCTTTAGCCTCTTTAATGATATCGTCCATATATTTTCTAACGCTTGGATAATATTCATAATACTTATTTATAAACATATCTGCTTCTTTTCTAGTAATATGTAAATTTTCTCCTAAACCAAAACCACTTATTCCATATACAATACCAAAAATTACTGCTTTTGCTGTTTTTCTTTGAGCTTTAGTAATATTTTCTTCATCAATACCGTATATATCAGATGCAACTTTTCTATGTATATCTGCTCCATCATTAAAAGCTTTTATTAAAGTTTCGTCACTAGAAATATGTGCAAGTATTCTTAGTTCTATTTGTGAATAATCCGCTGATAATAATATATCATTTTCTGGTTTAAATGCTTTTCTTATTTGTTTACCTAACTCTTCTCTAACAGGTATATTTTGTAAATTAGGTTCAGTGCAAGATAACCTTCCTGTTCTTGCCAAAGTTTGTTTAAATATAGGTTTTATTTTAGAATCACTATTAATATATATTTCTAAACCTTCAATATATGTTGAATATATTTTACTTAAATTACGATACAACAATATATTTTCAATTATAGGATGATCATTTTTCATCTTTTCTAAAGTGGCAGCATCAGTTTTGTATCCAGTCTTATTTTTTTTACCCTTAGCGATATTCATTTTCTCAAAAAGAATTTCACCTAATTGTTTAGGACTAGATATATTAAACTCTTCACCAGCTAAATCATGAATAATTTTAGTAACTTCATCTATTTTTTCTTTAACGTGTACTTTAAGTTCTTCTAAAACTTCTTTTTGACACACTATTCCGTTTTTTTCCATATCAGCTAACACAAAAGCTAAAGGCATCTCTATTTCTTCATACAACTTAAATGAATCATGTTCTTTTAAATCTATAGACATCTTAAGTCTATTATCAAAAATAAATTTAGATTTTAAACACGTTGCTGTTTTTAAAACTTCATCTTCAAATTTGATTTTTTTAAGTTCACTGAAACTGTTGACATTTGTATTAAAATCTAACATTAAATTACTTATATCATCTTTAACTTGATATCCTAATAAGAAATATCCAATCATCAAATCATTTTTATATAATATATCGCTATGTGCTAAATGTTTTTTTACATCGTATGTTGAAATGTTTTTATTTTTAATTATATTCATTGTTTCTTTTATTATATTTTTATTTATATAATATGTACCATTTTTATCTGTAATAGCAAGTGATAATATATTAGCATTATGATAATTTTCGTTATCATATTCCATGTATATAGCTATATTATCTTCTAGTGTTAAATCATTTAAAGTATTCACTATTTTTATATCTAATTTAGTTTCTTCTACCGGAGTTTCTAATTTTTTTAGAAATGAATTAAATCCAAGTTCTTTATATAGTTCAATTAAATCATTATTATGTTTTTCACATTTCAAATCTTCAAGAGATATATTAAGAGGGACATCTTTATATATAGTAGCTATCTTTTTACTCATAAATGCATCATTTTTGCCATTTATAAGTTTATCTTTAACTGCTCCTTTAATAGAATCAATATTTTCATAAACTCCTTCTAAAGAATTATATTCTTGAATTAATTTAAGGGCTGTTTTTTCACCTATTCCTTTAACACCAGGAATATTATCTGATGAATCTCCCATTAAGGCTTTTAAATCAATCATTTTTATTGGAGTAATACCGTATTCTTCAAAAAAAGTTCTTTCATTTAATCTTATATAACTATCTTTTTTTAGTAATTTGACATCTGTTTCATAATTAATTAATTGTAATAAATCTTTATCACTAGAAATAATAGTACAATCAAATTCTCTATCTTTTTCCGCCATTTTAACAAGTGTTCCTATGATATCATCTGCTTCATATGGCTCTAGCTCTAAGTATTTAATTCCACTAGCTTCAAGAATTTTTCTAGCATATGGCATTTGCATTTTCAACTCTTCTGGCGTTGCATTTCTTCCTTCTTTATAAAATGAATACTCTTCTTTTCTAAAGTTTTTTCCTATATCAAATGCTACACACATATACACTGGTTTTTCTTCTTCTTTTATTTTATTAAGCATATTAATAAAACCAAATAATGCATTAGTAGGAAAACCTTCACTATTACGCATTATATTACCTGTATAACTAGTTGCATAAAATGCTCTGAACATTAAATTATTTCCATCTATTAATATCAATTTTTTCATATAATACCTCACTAATAATAGTATATCACGAATTAAGGTAAATAATAAATAAATGATTTTTAATATTTATTATTATTTATAATATATTTAATTAAGGTGGTATTATGAATTTTATATTAGATTTATTTAAAAATATTTTTTTATTTACAGGAAGTTATTCAAATGATGTTTTCCCTTCTCCTTTAAGCGATGTAGAAGAAAAAAAGTATATTAAAAAGATGTTTGAAGGAAATACAGATGCTAGAAATAAACTTATTGAGCATAATTTAAGATTAGTTGCACATATTGTAAAAAGATTTGACTTAAAAAATGAAGATAGTGATGATTTAATTTCTATTGGCACAATTGGTTTAATCAAAGGTATTGATACTTATAAAAAAGATCAAAAAACCAAAATTACTACATATGCTGCAAAATGTGTGCAAAACGAATTATTAATGCACTTTAGATCAAATAAAAAAACTAGTTTAAATGTTTCACTTAACGATTCAATTGGATTTGACAAAGAAGGTAACGAAATTAATTTAATTGATATTTTAAAAGATATAGAATATGATTTTGTAGATAAAATTAATGTTAAAGATAATATAATTAGATTAGAAAAATACTTATCTTTTCTTACAGACAGAGAGAAAGATATTATTATTAAAAGATATGGGCTATATAATACTAAAGAAGAAACTCAAAAACAAATAGCTAAGAATTTAAAAATTTCAAGGAGTTATGTTTCAAGAATAGAAAAAAGAGCATTAACTAAAATGCTCCGTGAATTTTTAAAAAGTAAAAATGATATTTAATATTTTTACTTTTTACTAATTAACCCATTAGTATTAACATTAGTATTTATCACTTGTGGTACTATTTGAGTTTTTTTGATATTTATTAAAAAAACTAATAATTCAATATGTTTGTTTATATGTTCAAGAGCTGAAGCACTTAAAAAAATTTTCTTATTTTGAAATTCTTCTACTACAGAATTTACCATTACAGTTAACAATTCATAAAATTTAGTTTCTGATAAATTTTTTTGATTATCAAATAAATTATTTAATCCTTCTTCAAATTTTATACAGCCACTTATTAAATGTAAACACTTTTTACTATTTTTAACTATATCTAAATTATTACTATTGATATTGTTTACAAAGTAACTAGCAAAAACTGCCTTTTCTTTTGTTAGTATTTCAATAATATTATTTTTAATCATAATTTCATGCATATTAATCTCCTAAGGAAATAATTGTATCACATAAATTACAAAAATACAAATAAAAAAAGTAGTTTCCTACTTCTTCAATATTTTATTTGCTTCAATTTTAAACCATAATTGCTCTACTTTAATATTACTTTTTGCAATTATATTAGATCTTAATAATAAATTAATGTTATTAATTAAATTATCAATACCACCACTTCTTAAATTATCTTCATTAATGTTTATATTATTAATACGATATTTATTAATAATTACTTTAATAACATTAAATTCTTGAAATACAGGAATAGATGAAACAACCACATTATTTGGATTATTACTAAATATCACAAATTTTTCGTTATACTCCACTATTTCAGTATAATTTTTTAATTTAAATGTATCTCTTAGTATTTGCTTTTTGAAAAAATCATAACTTTTAAATAAGTTAATAAAGTCGTCTAAAGTTACATAATCATCTAAAATTGTTTTAGATTTATTATGAAAGTGTAATCTATCTACATCTTTATACAATTTCAATAATTTATCACAAATAATAAGTGAATCAGATTGCAACTGTTTAAGAGGTTTTTCCTCTTTACTTTTATCCATAAAACCAAATGCCTTTTTGAATTTAGATTTACCTTCACTTGGTTTAAAAATAACATTATTTATATCTTCTAGTTCTATTTCCAATTTTTCAATATCATCTTCAATAGAGTCAATAGATCTTTCTTCTTTATATGTTTTATACATTTCTTTTGCAAATGTAACAAATGGTTCAAATTCAGAATACTTTTGATATTCTTTTGATATTTTTTTTAAACCTTTTATATCCAATAAAAATTTATTTCTGCGATTTTGATCTTCAATAACTGATTTATCAATAACAAGCATATTTTCAGCAAGCTCCATGGCTTTACTGTTTGAAAAATAATCATTTATATCTATTTCTTTATTAATAGCTTTATTTATTATTTCAGCACAAGATTCACCTTTAAGAGAATTAAGTTCATTATATGATGCTCTTAAATTTTTCATACAATCTTCATAAGTTTGAATCCCTGTTTTTGTTTTGGCATCATCTTGCATTTCAATTAATTTAGATTTAAATTTATTTTCATATTTTTTTATTAATTTTCTGAAATTTAATTCAATATGTGGTATTAAATTAGGGTTTACCCAATATATTCTTTCAAATACTATTTCAGCCTCACTAAATTTATTATCACCATCTAATTTTGCTTTAATAAATTCAATCATATATTCATTTACGTAACTAGATACATCAAAATCATTACTAGATAATTTTACATTAATAAGTTCAAATTTTGAAAACAATTTATCTATAACCTGATTAACTGTTAAGAAATCAAAATCCCCATAGTTAGATATTTCAAATAATAAACTATCAAATTCTAACTTTTCATAGTAACTATTAAGTGGATTTAATATTTTTTCTAAATTATGTAAACACTCTATTTGAAGTGAAACTTCTTTAATACCATTGTTATTTTTATCATCAGAAGTTGGAACTTCGATATTGTGACTTTTAACTTCAATATACTTATTTAAATTTGTATGATAATTATTATATTTGTTTTTTATATCTACAACTTTTTCATAAAATGCTTTTTGCTGTGATTTAGTATTTAAAGGCATCGACAAAAGCATTTCTTTTTTTATCTCAATATCTTCAGTTATATATGTATAAAAATTATTCATCTAGTGCACCTCCAATATCAACCTTTTTACTTTGGTCGTCTAAAAAGACCAGAAAATCATCTACAGAATGACTTAATTCTATTAATTCTTTTAACGACAATACAGACAAATCAAAATCTGTTTTATTTTCCTTTTTATCCATTTTATTCTCCCTTTTTATTTATTATAAATCATAACCCGCTAAATCTTTATAGAAGTTCATAATTATATTTAATATAGCACCTTCCGATGTAGTTTCAAGACTATCTAAATCTTGACCTTCTATCCAAATGTATACTCTTATTTTTGTTATTCCATGAGGTAGCTCAAATAAACTTTGAGTTAAATCTGTGTACGAACCTTGAAGTTCAAAATACTCAGGATTAAGTGGAGTATTACCATGACCACTCTCATGCAATAATTTTTCTCCTTCATTAATAATTCCATATGTTGGAACATATTGTCCATTTAGTATATCAATATCAAATTTTTTAAGTTTATCTATAGAATAATCTGAGTGACTATAAGCATTAGGTTCATAAATATATGAACTACAGTTTGAATTACATTCAATATTTTGAACTATTTCAGGTCCTGCATCTTCATCTGGTGTATGCCCTATTCGTACTATACCAAATCTAACTGAATTCATAAGACCAGGCATTTCTTCTTCATAACCATCATTTAAATATAAATTTGTTCCTTCATATAGATATAAATTATCACTTTTTGGAGTATTACTAATATTTTTTAAGAATAAATCAAATGCTATATAATAATTATGACCTATAGCTTCAGGTTCATACAGTGAAACATCTAAATATCTTCGGTGATCATCTGCGCTAACATAATCTAAAAATGTAGTGTTATAAAATTCAAAATTTGAAGAATTAGCTGAAGAAATACCATTAGACGATACAGGCACTAATCCATTTGATGGCCATATATTATTATGCTCTGGATAGATATTTTCAATACCTTCTGAAATACTTTCTTCATTTAATATTATTTCATCTCCATAATTTAAACCGTCTAAAGACGCATATAATCCTGTTTCCCTATTAACAGTTAACTTTACAAAGTCTACCTTTGCATTTAAAGAAGCAGAAAACCATGCATATGTAACCATTATCAAAATTAATCCGACACAAAAAGCAAAAATCAAAAGTATATTAAAGTTGATTTTTCTCCTTTTTATGTCTAATTTATTATTCTGATTAGACTTTTTAGTAGATTTTATTGTATTTTTCGTAGCCATAAGTCTCCCTTATTATTAAGAAATAAGAGGTAACCATTAGGTTACCCCTTTTATCCTAATTTATTATTCAAATAATTTTTATTTCTATTATTAGAAATAATATACTATGGTGTAAAGTCAGCTTCAGTAAATTTTTGTTTAGTAAATCCAAAATTAACTAAAATTTGTTTACCAGCAGCAGATAAATCCATATTATCAAGGTCATTACCTTCTAAATAAACATAAACTCTTATTTTAGTAATACTGTTTGGAGCAAGTGTCATGAAAGCTTCGCGATCATTACCTGTAACCATTTTTTCAGCATCTGTGAAAGTATCAACATTTGTTACTTTACTAATTGGAGTAAATGTATTGTGACCATCGTAAATATCAAATCTGTCAGCAGATGTGATTTCTGAATTAACTACCCAAGTATCTAATTCTAAGTTATCTGTAAAAGCAGCAAGTCCAGCTGGTGTAGAAACTTGACAAGCTGTATCAGTATAAACTGAAGCTCCAGCATTATCAGCATCTCTATTATCACAGTAAGCAGTAAACCAATCTATAGCATTTTGCTCATGTTTAGTTTCATTTGGTTCCCAAATTTGAGCTGGTTCACAAATACCAGTTACACCAGTACCTCTAGAGTCATCACCAATAGAAGTACCACAAGAAATTCCACCAATTAAAGTTCCATCTTCAGAATCTCCTGAAACACGTCCGATTTGTGCAAAAGCAACACGAACAGAGTTTTCAATACCTGTATCAGCTACACCAGTATATCCTAAATCATTACCATCAGCATCTAATGAACCAGCTTCAGCTACTGAAACAGCTGAATCAGTTAAAAGATATATATCTTCTTCATCTGAAGGATTGTAATCTTCAATATATTGAGCACCAGTATTATTTTTAATAAATAAGTCAAATGCAACATATCCATCAACTTCTGTTGAAGTTTGTCCTGTTAAGTTATTATCAAGTTGATCAGCAACTAATCTGAATCCACCACCAGAGTGAGTATAACTTCCTCTTTCGAATAATTCAAGATTAGATGTTGCTAAAGCAACATTACCAACTGTAGATATTGGTTTTAAACCATTACCCCAGCTATTTCTGTGTCCAGTATAAACTTGACTTGGTGATGGTGTAGTATCATTATATGCATCCCAATCACCTTCAGTTATTTTAATTGTTTCTCCCCATTCAAGTCCATTAAGTGATACAAGTAAGTTGTCAGTTGAAGCGATTTCTACTTCGAACTCGCTTACAACAACTTCTTGAAGACCAATAAACCATGCATAAGTTGAAACCATTAGTATAATAGCACTAAAACCCGCAAATATTAAGATATTTTGGATTTTTTTATTTGCTTTTTTGTTTTTATTACGCATAATATTTTCCTCCTATTATCTTTTTATTATGGTGTTTCATAAATTTGTTTACTAAATCCGAAATCAACAGTAATTTGTTTTCCGTCAATTGCCCAGTCATAGTTATCAATATCTTGACCTTCTAAATAAATATATATTCTAATTTTAGTAATACTATTAGGTGCAAGTGTCATGATTGATGGACGTTCATCAGCATTTAATAATTTTTCTGTATCTGTAAATGTATCAACAGCAACTAATGTGTCATCTCCAGCATTTGGATATGCAGTAGTTCCATCAGGCATTGTAGCTGGTACCTCAGGTACTTCTAATCCATTGTAACCACCGTCATAAATATTAACATCCATATCACTTGATACATCTGTTGCTACAGCATAAGTAGGTACGAATGCACCATTTGCTACAGTGATACAACCTTTAGTAGTTACACCAGTAGTTGGAGCAGATCCTGTTCCCCTGTAACCACAGTTATTATTATAATAATTAATAGCTCCATCTACGTGAGCAGTATCATTTGGTTCCCAAATACTTGCATCTCTACAAATACCAGTTACACCAGCAGTAACAGTCCCAGCAGTACCATTACAAGTAATGCCTGTAATAACTGTTTCATCATCTTCAGTTCCTACAACACGACCAACTTGAGCAAATGCTACACGTACTGAATTTTCAATACCTGAAGCTTGTCTAATTGCATCTTCTGCAGCATCAGTAGTACCACCATTAGCTCCTGTTAGAGTTACAGCAACACTTGATTCATCAGTTAAATAAATTGCTTCTTCATCAGCAGTATTTAAACCTTCTATATATTGAGCCCCAGTGTAGTTTTTAACGAATAAGTCAAAAGCAATATAACCATCTACTTCTGATCCAGGTTGATGTCCATCAGTAGTATCATCAGCATCTTGATAATTATTTACTCGACTAGCCATTAAACTAGTTCCGTATGGTGGCGTAGCACTTAAACCAGCTTTTTCATAAAGAACCATTCTAGATGAAGCTCCATCCATTTCTCCGATTGAAGACATAGGTATTAATCCTACAAAATCATCTTTTCCATCTCCATCTTCATCTACACCAACTTGGCGACCTGTCCATGAATTTGTACTTCCATTATAAATATTTTCTATAGTTTCTGGATCTATTGCAATAGTATCAGCCCAATTTTCACCATCTAAAGATAATTCTAAACTATCAATAGCAGCGATTTTTACTGTGAAATCTTCAACAGTAACTTCATCAAGACCGATAAACCATGCATAAGTAGAAACAACTAAGATTATCGCAGTTAAAGTTGTAACCGCAGCTAAATTTCTAACATTTCTCTTTTGTTTTGCATTTCTTTTTTGCATAACTTCTCTTTTCTCCTCCTATTTTTCGACATATTCTGAATTGAATTGCATTTGCATCTTGATTTCCCCACCAATAATATTATTAGTAGTTTGTTCATCTTCTCCTTCAAGCCATATAACAATAGTATATTTTGTTATATCACCTGGAGCAAAATCTTCAACATGATCAAGAGCAACAAGTTGGTCACTTTCAAAAGCAGTAGTTCCCTCTTCAGGCTCACCAAGGGGACTTTCTTTTGCATAAACAGTTTCTACACCGTTTTTGTAAACCTTTATTCTCACAGCTTCGTCAACATTTTTTATAACATCATCAATCAAAATTTCAGAATAGTAGTCAGTAGTCAGTTCTCCGATATTTTCAATAAAGAATGTATATGCAATGTAGTTATCCCCATTATTTGATCCTCCTCCAAAAGAGTCAAGATCATCAGGTATCCACGCTTCAGATACATTATCGAAAGTATCAACAGATTCTGCTAATAACTCTGATCTGTAAGTTTTATAATTTGGATCATCATAAATGATTAAACCCCTTTCATAAAACAAATTCCGATCAAGTGTTATAGTAAAATTTCCACTATTATAAATAAAACCAACAACAAGATATGAAAATATAATAAGTAAGATAATAATCACGGCTGCTAACTTAGCAATCTTGATAAGCTTCTTATCTCTTCTTATACTCTTTGCATCAATAGTAAATTTGTTATTTTCATCCATATCCAATACCTCTGTGATATCAAATGATTTAAACAAGCTTCTACTCCTGTATATTGATATCTTATCTATAATACAAATTAATTATATATAATATTTAATATTAAGTCAATATATATTGTAAAACTTTGTCGAATAAATTTCACTTAATTGACACAAATGTATAACACAAATAATTTAATGTAAAATTTGACGTTTTTTTAATATATTTTACAATATACTGGTTGCGCTATATACAATATATATATATAATATATACATAAGGAAGGGGCTTTTATGAAGAAAAAGTTTAGAATTTTATTGTTCTTTGTTTCATTAACAATTACAATAAGTATGGTAAGTAATACATATTCAAAATATGTTGTTGATTCTAGCGGAGATATTGATGTAGGAATCAAAAATTGGGAAATAATGATTAATGACAATGATATAGTTCAAAATACTACTTCATCTATTAATATCAGCCCTGCATTTGAAGTAAATAACAATGTTAAAGAAAACAGTTTAGCACCTACTTCTAAAGGATACTTTGATGTTGAAATAGATCCTACTGATGTTGGTCTATCATATAATTACGTAATTGAATTGACTACTAATAGCGCTGAATTCCAGGATATTTTGATAAGTAAGTATGAAATACTAGATAGCAAAACATCACCTAGTAATCCCCTTAATATTATTGAAATAAATAATGGAATTATAGAAAATACAATACTATATAATGAAACTATTGATAATTTCAAACACGAAAAATTTATTATTAGAATATACTTCGAATGGTATGATGAAAGTGATAATACATTAAGTGACGAAGATGACGTTATTCAAAGCGAAAATGCTAATGCTGCTAATAACAATCTGAAAGTTACTGCAAATATAAAATTTAAACAAGTTGCATAAACTTGTTTTTTTATGCAAAAAAAAGAAACTATTATATAGTTTCTAAAGCAGTTTTTTTAGCAATAATAACCGGTACTATTTTACAATTACTTGTATTATCTGTTTGAATAATATTTGATTGTGTTACACTACCTGGCGATAATGAAAATGTACTATTTACATCATACATTGTATTAGTCCAAACACAAGATGAAGCATTTAAATATGTAAATTCAGAATTCGTAAATGTAAACTTTCCACCATATGCTACTGTATCATTAATTATAGTAGTAGCCCTATCTAAATATTCTAAATTACCAATAATTATATCACTCATCGTATCTTTTTGAATTATTGAATCTACTACATCAATTGATACAACGTTTAGCAAATCTTCAGCACTAAGCGCTCTATGATTTACTACCCATCCAGTTGTAAGAGTATTATAATTTGTTAAATAACTATTATAATCACTAGTTCTAAACGGATTTATTAAATCTGGTAATAACATAACTTCATCATCATTTAATAAATTATTTTTTTCAATTACTGTAGTTTTTAAACATGTTGTAGATACTGATGTACAACTTTTATTATCTACTACATTAAATAAGTAAGTATCACCTAATCTATAATCAGGGTCATAACTTTCTATACTTCCCTCAACTTCTTGAGCTGCTTCAACAGATAAATTGATCATTACTGGATTTTTAATTTCATATGAAGGATCTGCTAATAACTTTTGATTTTCTGCTTCTTTAAATTCATATGCATCATATCCCCATGCAGTATCTTCTACATCATTTCCAGAATTAAATGGCCATGATATTGAAAATTCAAATTTACTAACTCCACTTTTTCTTTCTAAATAATTATCATCTATTGATATATTTATATGAAATGGGTAATCATGAGCTAGTTTATCAATAATTTCTTCTGAAGTTATATCAGGATTCGCTTCTAATAGATTAATTCCTAATATTTCAGCAGACTCAATTATTGCTTTAATTGATGCATCTGCATCTCCATGATTATTAATCATAATCTCTTTTGAAATTGTTTCCATGCCAGGATATAATTCTCCAGTAGTGATTATAATATCATTTGTAACAACATCGGCACCATCTAAAAATTCTACATTCCAAGCCCTAACATCAACAACGGTATTAATTGAGGTATTACTATTATAAGTAAACCAAGCATAAGTAAATGACATAAAAGATATTACTATTAATATTAATATAATTATTTTTATTCTCAAAGTTCTTCTAACTTTCAACTGTAACACCTTCTTTCATTACTCTCTAGTAGAATGTTTTGTTTTTCTTCTGCTATCTTCTTTTTCTAACATTCTACTTATTATTTCATAACCAATTAATGCTAATATTGGTAGAATAATCAACAAATACATTCCTATTGGAGTACTTATTATTCCATATATAGTAGATAATATAACTGATTTATACACTACTACACCATAAATTTGATCACTTTTAACAACTGGATCTTCTACTTCATTAGCAACACCTTTTGTAGTAAACAAAAGTTCATTATTATCATCTTTTTCTATATTAATAACTTCATGAGTTATAACTTTTCCATCAAATGCACCACTATTACCTAAATAACTTACTGCATCTCCTACTTTAATGTCTTTAGCTTCTATTTCTTTACTTATTAATACATCACCTACGTTATATACCGGCTCCATACTTCCTGTCAATACACTAAAGATTCTATAATTGAAAAATGATAATTCATTATTACTAAATCTTTGTAGTATAACTGAAAAAATGAAAGCTATAATAATAACTGAAATTATTATTTTAAACACTAAACTAAATATATTAAATACTTTGTTTTTTCTTTTCATTTTATAAATATTCCTGTACTCTATCTAAGTAATCATCCATTGCAGATTGGAATTTTTTCTTAATATCATTATTTGCAAGTGTAGCCTTATCCGCATTACCATTTTTATTAGTACCCATATTTTGAGCTATTAATTTTAAAAGTTCTGCGTCAGTAATTTTAAAACCACATTGTCTAAGTAAATCTAATAATCTTTTTATTTCTTCATTTATTAATGATAATGCAAATTCATTTAATTTTTCCTTTTGTTCTTTTTTTGTCTTTTTAACAGACTCCATTACATAATAATTAACTAAAAATGCGTGATCTAAAAGTCCCATCAACAAATTACTTCCATCACTATCCAAACCTTTTTGGATATCTCCATTATCATCTTTATAATTGTATAAAAAGTCAAATAGTTTAACTGCAATTTGGAAGTTAGGATTTTTTAAAATTATGTTTGTTTTTTTTATCGGAGGATTTACTAGCTTAACCTTAGCTCTTTCCAAAGATTTAATTAACTCACTTCTATCCCAAGTTGACATATAATCTTTAATTCTATTAATTCTTTTTCTTACTTCTTTTATTTTTTCTAATAAATCTTTATTAGAAGTTGCTTGTGATATATCACTTGCCTTAAGAAGCACTTGCATATTTATATTTTCCCCATTAACTCTAGTTGTCGCAGCATATTCCAATTTGCGATCTCTATTAATTAATAATTCATCTAGTTCTTTTTCTTTCTTTAAAATAAATCTCTTAAAGAAAAACAATACAGTATATAAAAATCTGTTTTCATATATATTATATGTTTCTTCACTTCTAATATTTAAAAGTCTACTAGGTCTAACATCCTGAGTTTTAGGATCTAAATCTTCAATATAATGTGTATGTCTAGCTAAATCTTTTACTGTATCAACAGTCACTTTCCTAGTTTTTTCAATGGGTTCAACTTCAGCTTCATTAATTAAAATTAGCTTTGGATTACGCACTATATTATCAAGATAAGGGCATGCATTCTCAACAATATCAAGCCAATCAAATGTGATTGCATCCCCTTGCATTTTATCTTTATAATTCATATCCGATGTTAATTTATCAAAGAAAAGTTTGTTATTTTTTTTCATTTCTTTACTTATCTCTGCATTTATTAATTCCGCCATATCTTATTCTCCCTTTTTAAATTGATTTTTTAATATATTCTATAAACTCAATACATTCTTTCATAACACCTTTACCACACTCTTTATTAAGGAATGATATAAAAGGATCTAATTCATCACGAATAAACGCAATGTTTAATTGTTCAAATTTTCTTAGTATTTTTCTAGCAATAAAGTAATCTATTGCATCCATTTCATCTCCACCACATGCTACATATACTGGAGCAAATGATTTTAATTGTTTCATAATACGATTACCAAAAGCTATTCTAAAATGATTAATTACATATTCATCTATTTTAGCAAGTTTATCAAGTCCATTTTGCGAAACTGGATTTTTAACTTCAGCATCTCTGAATAATGATTCTAAATACGATGAATTAATATTCATACTATCTTGTTCTCTACAATCGAAAGCTTCTATTTTTTTATTTATATCTATTGGTACAGCACGGTCATATACCTTATCAGTAACCATATATGTTGAATCATCATTATTAATTGTACCGATATACCATAAGTTACCAGGTAATTGTATCTTACCATTTGTTATTTTTTTAGGATCATGATTCCATCCACTTGTTACAAGTTCTACTATCCATTCATCTCTAACCGGAATTTCTAATATTGATAACATTTCTGCAAAATAATATTCCACTCTGGCAATATTCATCTCATCTAATATTATTGTATGAACATTATCATCAAATGAAGCTGCGTATATTTCCCCTAATGCATCTGTTTCAGTAAATTTCTTAGTAAATTCATTGAAGTAACCAAAAAATTCTGTTTTATCTTTCCAAGATGGTTGTACTGATGCTACTACTGAATCATTATTTACAAATTTACCCCAAGCGTACGCAAGTGATGTTTTACCTGTTCCAGATATACCTTGTAATATTA
>CAYJFC010000003.1:48306-61731 GCA_964369625.1 uncultured Muribaculaceae bacterium | reverse complement strand
CTATTTAACTCTTTAATCATTTTAGTAAAATTATTTTCGTCTTTTAAACATTTATAAACATTTACTAATTCTTCATTATAATCATTTAATACTGCATTTTTAGGAGATAGTTCAAACAAAACTGCTCCTCCACCAATAAAAGGTTCGTAATATGTATCAAAATTATATGGCATATATTTTTTCAGTTCGTTTAGTATTTGTCTTTTTCCACCAGCCCATTTTACAAATGGTTTTCCTCTTAACATATTCTACCTCCTATGATTGTTCTGAATCTTTTTCTAATTCACTATGTTTATCAAAAATCTCTAATAACTTTAATGTATCATCAATTTCTGTGATTATTTTTTCAACTGAATATTTATCATCAACACTTTTTAAATCTTTTAATAAGTTTGATAATTTAGTTCTAACATTTTGAATCGTTACAACCTTTTCTTTTTCAATTCTTGCTTTTTCTTGTTCTTCTTTTTCATATTGTTCTAAGCGTAGTTCTATTTCTTCTATATGTTTAACACCTTTTTCTTCAACTGATAAGCTATCAACAAATTCAATATATCCTGAAACCTCTAATATTTTTTTCAAAGAAAGATCTAAGCCTTCTGCAATTTTTCTTAATATATCAACATCTACTTTTTTTATTTTACCATTGATCGTATCGTTGTAAGTACTTTGGCTTAAACCAATCAATTTAGAAAGTTCTCTTTGAGTATATCCTTTTTCTTTTCTTGCTTCTTCTACAAATGTTTTTAGTTCACTATAATTCATTACTTCACCTCTTTATTTTTGGTCTTCTATATCTATTTTAACACACTATAAATTTATAGTAAATAATTTTAATCGATTTTTCGTTCTAAACTATTGACTTTATGTTTTTGTAGTGCTACAATTTAATCAGAACGAATTATCGTTCTAGAAAGGAGGTTAATATGATTGCAATTGAAGATGTAGATAAAAGTATTAAAAAAGACATCATAGTCGAAGGACTGATGAGGTCTAAAGGTGTTTATCTGCTAGTTTCACAACCAAAGGTAGGAAAGTCGATGTTTGCCCTACAACTTGCCTACTCTCTCACAAATGGATTACCATTTTTAGGTAATAAAACAATTGCTTCACCTGTTATATATATTACCACAGAATCTGATGTATATCAAATAAATCAGAGGATGGAATATATGAATCTGAAAGCAAAAAAACAATCTCTATTTTTAATAGATAGAGCTAATAAAGAAAAAATAAGTATGTCTGATATTGAAGTTGATTTATGTGAACATTCTGATCCTAATAAAACAAAATTTTTAATCATTGATATGTTAAAAGATTTTGATTTTGGAATAGCTTATGAAATGAATGACTTTCAAGATATATCTCAAAAATTATTACCAAAGATAAGAAACTTAGCTGATAAATATAACTACACTATTCTACTAACACATCATTTAAACAAACGAAAAGAAACTTTAGGTAGTACTGGCTTTAATGCTTGTGTTGATGGCGTGTTCACTTTAATAGAAAAAAATAATAAATTAAATGTACAGCTTTCTACTATCAATAGAGATTTTCCATCAATTCAATTACTATTAAAAAAAGATAGTAAACTAGTTTTTATTGTATGTGATGAAGATGATGAGGAAATAGTTGACCCAAATTTAATTATGTTTATTAAATTTGCTTCTATTAAAGGAGAGTTTGAATTAAGTTCTACCGATATAGTTCGGCAAGCAAATCTTTTTTGCACACCTGTAACTTTTGGTAAGTTGATTAATTCAAAAATCGATGCACTAAAAAAAGAAGGTCTTCACATTACTAAAGTTAGGTCTTCTAACAAAAGAAATTATTTAGTACGTTATGAAGAACCTTTAATAGATAATTAACGTGGCACGTTTTGTTGCAAAGCAATGAAAGTGGCGATAGTTAATTATTAGGGTCTTTAGGGATTATTCCCTGAACTCACGATTATGGGCTATGCCCTAGTGAGATAGGTCATTAATTGACCAAAAAAAGCAAGGAGACAAAATGTTTGACGGAAACCAAGTATTAAGATTTGATAATAAATATAAATCTTCTGACTTAGGTGGACTTAGTGTTGAGTTAACAGATAGAAAAGGAACTGGCAATTACGATATAGAAAGAAAACAATTTAATATTGAATATAAAACTATAGAAAGTAATCTTGCTAGTACAGTTTATAAAACACTAACTGAAAATAATGTTAGCTATGGTGAAAATAAAAAAAATATTAATTTATTAAATGGAGCTATTATAACTAGCGGTCCAGAATTTTTCCAAAATTTAGGAATGAAATTCAAAGATTCAGGAAGAACTTACCAAGTCGGAGAAAAAGAAGGACAACCTATTTTAGTTCCAGATATAAAAAATGAAAATGATATTCCTGAAAAAATAAAAGAATATTTTAAAGAAAGTTATGACTTTTTGAGTAAATATGTTGGTAGTGAAAACGTTGTTTATGCATCGGTTCATTTAGATGAAGATACTCCACATATGCACTTTTATTTCACCCCTGTAGTTAATGAAGTTAGAAGAAAAACATTTGTTACAGATAATAATAACAATTTAATAAAAAAAGAAATTATAGATAAACACGGTAATAAAAAGTTAGTCCCTATTCAACTAAAAGATGAAAACGGCAAAAATATTTATACTGTGGAAAAAGGAAAATTCTTAAATTCAGACCAGTTTTGGAAAGATAAAGGCGGAAAAACATCTTTTGCAAAAGCACAAGATGAATATAATGAATATATTAATTCAAAAGGATTTAATTTATTTCGTGGTGAGATTGGTTCAAATAAAGAACACATAGATAAAGCCACACACAATTATAATTCTATAAAAAACAATGTTGATAATCTAAAAAATGAATATAAAGTTTTACTAAATAGTAGTCAATTAGAATTAGAAACTAATAAAAAGATTAAAGCTGTTGATGAAAATTTAGATGTTAATAAAAGAAAATTATTAGGATATAAAGAATCTGAAATAATAAGTTTAATTGATTACTCAAAGCAAATCACAAAAGAAAACATTGTTAACAAGAATGAAATAAATAAGTTAAATTATGAAATAAATTCCCTAAAATCAGGAAAAATACTGACTGAAAAAAATAAGGAAATTAATCAGTTAAATAAATTTATTAATAAACAAGATAAAATAATAGAAACTTTAAAACTAGAAGTTTTAGGTTTAAAACAAAAAATAGAAATAATAACTAAAGCATTTACAAATAAATTAAATAAGACTTATAAAGCAATTGCTAAGTTATTAGGAGCAAAAGATAATATTATTAATCATGAAGATTATGAGAAAAAAGTTGATAAGATTATCAAAAAAGATAATATGAATAAAGAAAGATGAGGAGATAAAAATGAATAACAAGTTAGAACTAGACATAAATTTAATTATGGAAAAAGAAAAACAAGCAATCCTTAAGGGATTAATTATCAGATATTTAATTGAGCAAATAAATATCAAAAAAAATGTATAAAGTTTGCAAAATTATTAAAAAAATAATATAATTCACTTATCCTGTGGATTGTTAAGTAAAGAACGGAGGAACAAATGAATAACTACTTAACAAACGCAAGTTATAAGACAGGTATATATATAAGACTATCTCAAGAAGATAGAAACAAAAAATTTGTAGAGGATAGTAGTGAAAGTGTAATAAATCAAAAAATATACTTAACTAACTATGCACAAAATAATAATTTAGAAATTTATGATTACTATATAGATGATGGATATACAGGTACTAACTTTGAAAGACCTGGATTCCAAAAACTAATAGATGATATTGAAGCTAAAAAAGTAAACACTGTTTTAGTTAAAGATTTCTCTAGATTAGGTAGAGATCATATTGAATCAGGAAAATATATGGATATTTACTTTCCTGAAAAAAATATAAGATATATTTCAGTCCAAGATAACTATGATAGTCAAAACCCTAAAGGCTATGACATATCCCCTGTTATATTATCTTTAAATGACCACACCAGCAGACAAAATTCACATAAAATAATTACTGTACTAAATTTTAAAAGACATGATGGTCAGTTTATTGGTAGTAGACCTAGTTATGGTTATATGAAAGACCCTGAAAATAAAAACAAATTAATTATTGATGAAAACGTTGCAAAATATGTTAAACTTATTTTTGAATTAAAATCTAACAACATTGGGATGAGTGAGATTGCTACAAGACTAAACAACGAAAAAGCACCTACACCAAGTGCTTACAAAAATATTCCTAAATCTTCTAGATTAAAGAATTCAGAAATATGGACAATAAGTTCAATTAGAAAAATTTTGCAAAATGAAATGTATATAGGAAACATGGTTCAGCGTAAGCAGGCTAAACCTAGTTATAAATCTAAAAAGAAAAGAACTTTGCCAAAAGAAGAATGGATTAGAGTTCCAAACACTCACGAAGCAATCATTGATGAAGATATTTTTAGACTAGTTAATCAAAAATCTGAAAAAAGAGAACGAGCAGTTAAACTTAAAACAGAAAGAGAAATAAGACTTCTTGAAGGTTTATTATTTTGTAATGAATGTGAGAATAAACTAGGCGTTACTTATAGAAAAATTAAAAAATATTGGACTGTTAATTGTAATAAGTATGCTAGAGATCCAGTTAGAGGACAATGTTCTTCGCATTTCTTTCCTTATGATAAGTTAGAAAAACAAATTTTAAAAGAACTTGATACTCTTTTATCTAAACTATTTAGTTTTGTAAATATAAATGATTTAAATACTGAGATAATCAATAATAATAATTTAAACAATGATTCTATCGAAATTAGAAAAGATAGTATTACTAGAGAAATTAGTAAAATAAATAACTCTATCAAGATTGCATATCAAGATAGAGTTGATGGAAATATATCTATAGAAGATTATAAATTAATAATCACACCATTTCATAGCCAATTAAATGACTTGAATAAAGAACTTGAATCTATTGAAATAGAAATCATAAAAAATAAACAAAATACAAATAAAATACCTGATTATACATTAAATATTAAAAAACTGTTAAATTCTAGTAATCCAAATAGAGATTTAATACACGCTCTACTTGAAAGAATAATTATTGATGAAGATAGAAATATCACAATTAAGTTCAAATATGATTTACTAGATAGACACACATTTAAATATGTTGATGATTCACCTATAAGAAATCCCAACGGAAGAAAGGGTAAACAATCAACTAATTAAACTCTTTGACAACTATACCAAAAAATATATGAATTTGGCTACAGTCGTCAAAATACATAAAAATGATTTGACATTTATATTGATAAAACTAATTTAATCCGTATATTTGTCAAAATTACATAGAATTATATTATTTAATAAAGAGGCCACCAGGGTGTAAAAATTTCACCACCTGCATTTATGTGATTAGATAAAACTATTACATCTTCGCCATCTCCGTAAAAACTTTGAACTACTTGTGTTCTTGTATCTGGATCAAGCGTCGTATCTCTTGTTCTAGTCATACTTGAATCTATTCCCATATCAGATAATCTATCATATATATATTCACTTATTTGTAATGTATAAACTTTTTCAGTGATACCATTACCTACTGCGCCTGGATCATCTCCTCCATGTCCAGCATCTATCACAACTTTTTTAGCCATTTAAAATCACCTATATTAATATATGTTATAGGTGATTTGTTGTGATCTAAATATGAATAATTAACTTCTTTTATTTTTTCTCCATTTTCAATTTTGCCACTTGGAAGTTCGTCAATTTTTCCTATAAGATCATTATTTTTTCTAGTAAGGAAAAGTATTTTATTTCTATTTTGGTTTCATAACTGAAAAATTACCTATCAGGAACAATATATATATTTTAACATTTAATCTATCTATTTGATAATTAATCATACACCCACATTGTTCCTCTAGTATTATGAGTCCAGTATGACGTTCCAGAAGAAGTCATGAATGCAAATATTCCTGACGAAATACCACTATTTTGATCACCACTACGCAAAGTCCAGTGATTAGTATTCCCATTAGGAATAGTTGAAAAATCACCATACCATCCTGCTGTTTCACTAATTGCCTGACCATAGCCACTGTTTCCGTACTGATTACCCGATGTACTATATTCATATACATCATAATACTTAGGATTCAAACTAGTAAATCCAGATGAAGCAAAATCTATTTCACCAAGAGAATTTTTTTGAAGACCCATTGTCCTTTCCCAAAGACATCCTGACATATCAAACACGCCCGATATATTACCACTAGTACTGGAATTATATTCATTTGATAAAACAGTTCCAAAAGCATTCAAACAAGCAGAGTTACCACCAACACTACCTATATTAGCACCACATCCAGTAATTTGGCTAGAGTAATTATTTGGTAAAACTTCACTATTCTTTCCATACAAAGATAAAGATAAGTAAGCTACTGCAGACCACTCACTATTTTTAATACCATGTGAATCAACCTTATCGTTATTATTCATATATAAATTTTCAAAACTTTTTATAGTGCTAAAATATGTAGATAAATTAATATTTCTTAAAGGCTTAGAACTTGGTAAAGACGTAGGGGCACTTAATGTACCTGTTAGTTCAAATTTATTAACCCAAAATCCATTAACTTCGGTAGTAGATACTCCATCATTATAACTAAACGCTGGATGAGTATACCATTCACCTAAGGAAGTTATAGTTTTTTTAGGTGTATTTGTATCAACAAACCTAATATTTATTTCTTGCATTTCTGTCTTATCTTCACCCCATGCTGGCGAAACCTGTATTTCATCCCATATCTGATATTCATATCTTGGAATCCATACATAATATACTGAAATATGAGAAGCATCAATTTCAGTGCCTCCAATAGCATCGTTATAAGTATTTCGATTATTTTCATCAGAAATCATAACAGCATTGGCCCATTGTTTTTCATTATAATTATACCAGTTAGATGACACATCTGCTTTCAAAACGGAACCATCAGCTTCGATAACAACCGGTATCAATCCAGTAGTAAGAATAGGATCAGCACCTGCAAGTATAGTATCTTTATAATTGTCAAATAATTCAAAATAATATTTCAAATTAATGGAAGCACTCTCATTAACAGTATTAGTATTTTTATGAGATAATACCAGTTCAAAAACAGTCGTACCATGCCCTATTTTAGTAGAAAAAGTTATATTTCTAACTTCCCATATAATATTAGGATTATTAGAAACTAACTCTTCTATATTACTAAGTAAATAACTATGAGGTGTTGAATTTTCAAGAGTTACTTCATAAATAACTTTAGAAGAATTATTTGGCAAAGTAACATGCATTTCAGTGCTATCATTTGTAAAAATATTTGAATAGGTTTCATAACCTCCATCAACAAATTCTTTCACTGTAATAGAACTTACCCTCATTTGCTTAGTGGGGTTAACAATAGCTTCTCCACTTATTGTTAAATTTGAATTAAGGGCTGAATAACCTATTGATATACTAAGTATGCAAACAAATATGACAATGGCTACTATCAACTGGAAATGTCTTTTTAACATACAATTTTTTCCTTTATCTTTCCTTTTCTATTATATCATATAAATGTAGTGATTCCTATGTTTTGTAACTTAATTAATATTTATTACAAACACCCACTTACTTTTTAACTATTAACATATTATAAATTAAACATGTTTATAAAGGAGAGATTGTTTTGAATCAAAAAGATACATATAAATTAAATTTTTCTGAAAATATAACTTTGACTGAACACGAAGAACATTTAGAAAATTTAACTTTAGAAAATGCTCCTACTATTACAACTAGTGGAGTTTCCGGAGTAGTAAAAGATCAAACTGGTAATTTAATTGATGGAGCAACTGTTAAATTATTTGATACTAGTTTTAATCCTATAACTCATACAACTACTAATCAAAATGGAGAATATATATTTCAAGGGATTGAAAATGGACATTATCACGTATATGCTGTTAAAGATGGATACTCATTGTCAAATAAAGGTGTATTAAACTACACTGGAAATGATGTAGTATTAAGTGATTTCATTATTAATGAAGATATTACATTTATTAAAGGTAATGTATATGGATACGTATTTGATGAAAATGGATTAGCTGTAAATAACTCTAATGTTAAGTTAATTGATAGCCATAATAATGTAGTAGCAGAAACTATAAGTGCTGTAGATGGTGAATACATTTTACCTAAAATCGATGCTGGAAATTACACTTTAAGTGCATCAGCAATAAATTACTCAGCTGGGGCTCCAACTGAGATTGAAGTTATTGATGGCTCCAATAACAGAGAAAATATTACCTTGAATAAAATCATAGAAAATAAAAAAGGAACTATAAATGGTTATGTTTATAATTCCCATGGAAATCCTATTCCTAATGCTATAGTTTCTTTGTATGAACAAGTAATTGTTGGTTCACTTATTTTAAGAAATATTTGTTATACAAACTCGGAGGGTAAATATTTCTTTGGCTCTGTAGAAATAGGAACTTATGTAGTAAAGGCTAAAGTTACACAAACAAGATAAATACTTATCTTGTTTTTATTTATGCAGGAATTTTTTCTTTCTTTTCATCAAATAATTTATATATTTTTTTCCACATAATCACTGCTACTACAAATGTAATTCCCGCACTTATTGTTTGTGATATAAACATTCCATTAACGCCTATTAATTGTACTAGTGTTACAAATAGTATTAATGGTAATACAATTGAATCTAATGCCATTAATATTATTGATTGAGTAGGCTTTTCAAGTGATGTAAGAAATGTTCCTGCTACTATGTTAAACCATGTAAATAAGTATGATGGCGCGTACAACATTAAACCTGTTACTGCTAAATTAATTAATTCTATATCCTGGTTATCTGTAAATAATCCCACCAAAAATTCTGGAAATAATAACATAATTAATAATGATACAATTGATATTACACCTGAAGCTATGCTTACTATTTTAAATGTTTGCTTAACTCTATCATATTTTTTAGCACCATAATTATAACTTACTATAGGTTGAATAGATCCTATAATACCTCCCAAAATTGGTAGTAGCAACATTTCAATGTAAACTATAATTGACATAGCAGCTACTCCATTAGCTCCTGCTACTGAAAGCATAATCACATTGGTAAGTGTTCCCATAAACGAGCTTGATAAACTTTCAAAAAATTCTGAGCTACCATTAAATATTATCATTTTTAAATCTTTAAGTTTCATGCGTGGCCTTGTAAATTTAAGTTCTAGTTTATTTTTTATAAAAGGCAAAATTGATAAAACTGCTCCTATTGACATACTAATTGCAGTTGATAAACCTGCATAAAATACTCCCAAGTTTAAATATGCTATAAAATAAGTACTTAATGCAATGTTAATAATTGAAGTTATTATATTTATCCACATACTCTTTTTTGTTTTACCACATATTATCAAGAAATTGTCAAAGGCAAATAATGGCGCAATTAATGGAAGTGTATACATAAGAGGTTTTACATATTCATAAGCTAAGCTAGCTAGCTCAACATCACTAATTAACATAAATATTAAATCTTTTGAAAATAATATTAATACAAGTGAAACTATTATACTAGTTATAAATATGATTAACATTGATGATGAAAATATCTCAGAAGCTTTTTTCTCTTTTTTTTCTCCTAATAATACTGAAATTCTTACTGATGATCCACTTGCAACCATATCAAATATTGCAAATACTAGTAAAGCTATTGGCATTATTAAGTTAACCGCTGCCATTGCTTTACTTCCTATGAAGTTACCCATAAATATACCATCTACTACCATATTTATTGATGCAACTATCATTGTGATAATACTAGGTATTGCCAGTTTTAATATTAATTTTTTTATAGGGGTTTTACCATAATCTAATTCTTTCATATAAATAAACCTTCTATAACTTTATTAAATACTTTTATAGCATCTAATTTAATATCAGATAACAACACTGAATCTATTCCATGCACTATAACATATAATATGTTAGAATTTAATTCTATATCAAAACCATTATTGAAAGCAGAAATATTTATACCATGTTCTAATATTTTTCTTAAATCACTTTTCAATTTATTATTATATGCATTAACTAAAGTATTTACTTGATCATTTCTAATAGATTGTAATTCTATTTCTGCAACAACTCTTCTAAATTTTATATCTATTTCAAAATCATTTACCATACTACTAGCATAATTTAATAATTTGCTCTTATATTCTTTAACATTAATAGTTTTAATGATTTCATTAATTTTTAGATTATTATCTCCTATATAACCATATTTTATTAATTCTAAAAACAAACTTTCCTTAGATTCATAAAAATAATAAAATGATGATTTTTTTATTCCTGCATTGCTACATATTTGATTTATTGATGCTTTTTCATAACCGACTTCTGCAATTAATTCATACATAGAATTAAATAATTTTTCTTTTGTATTCATAACCAAGCTCCTTTACCGACCGTTTGGTACATGAATAGTGTATCACACATTATCTATATTAGTCAATATATTCTTTTTAGATTATTATTTCGTATTAAAATAATGACATTTGATTAATAACAATACTTTTACTATCTCTATTTGTTATAACTGCATCTTTTTTAACTTCACCAATAAGAGTTTCTGATTTTGGATTATGTTTTTTCATATTATTTAAAGAAACTGTCTCACTTTGAAGAGCATAACAATAGTTACATCCATTATTACAACAATTATATGTTCCTATTTCTATACTTTCAACACATCTACATTCTTCTCTTTGATTTTTATCTCTCTTTACATCTATTTTCATCCCAAGTATATCTTCAATAATATTTTTATCAATGCATGAACTCTTTTTTATATTATACTTGGTTAAATCTATTTCCTCACTACATGTAAATAAATTGATATTATATTTTAAAGCAATTTCAGAAAATTTTTTTGCTAATTTGAATATTGTTTCTTGTGTTAATAAAGAAGATGGATTACCTCCCATTCTTCTAGTAACATTTTTATAATCATCTACAAAGCTTATAATGCATCTATTTGTATATCCAGTTAATTTACTACACATATATTCAAACATATTAGTATGATATTCTAAGGTAAACTCTTTGCTTATTATTATTGGGTCATATCTCCATACCATTTTATTTGTTCCTAATCTTTTACTTAAGTATAAAAAAGATTCAAATATTTCTTTTTTATCAGGTAAATTTTTTTCTATGTTTTTATTATATGGAGTTATCGTAAACTGAAAATAATAAATATAGCCCATTTTATCAATTTCATTTAAATATTTAATAAATGGTATAGGATTTTTAGTCCAAAAAACTATAATATCGACTGCATCTTTTGTCAAAAGTGCTTTTGAATATCTTTCTGGATTATATGGATTTTGAATTAATACATATCCTTCTTTTAATCTATTTACAAACCACTTTCCATAATATGAAGGTATATCTGTTCTTCTAGTTGCACTTATTATCATTTATTTTTTGATTCCATTTCAAGTAATTTTTTTTTCATATCTAATCCACCTGCATACCCAACAAGTTTTTTATTACTTCCAATAACTCTATGACATGGCACAACAATGCTTATCGGATTTTTATTATTCGCCATACCAACAGCTCTACTAGCTAAATCATTTCCTATCATAATAGCTATCTGTTTATATGTTCTAGTTTCTCCATAAGGAATTGTTAAAAGAGCATCCCATACTTTTTTTTGAAATTCAGTGCCAATTAATATAAATTTAATATTAAATTCTTTTCTTTTACCATTAAAATATTCTTCAATTTGATTAAATGTTTTATTTGTTAAATCATTTTTAATTCCAAAATCAGTAACTTCTTTTATTTTTTTTATTAAAATGATTTTATCTTCTTCATAACTTATTTTAATAAAACCAAATCTTGACTCATATACTGCATATCCATTCATATTAACTCCTATTTCTTTCTATCCTATATTTAGCAGGTGTTATTTTTTCTTTATCTTTAAATATCCTATAAAAGGCTGATAAACTATTGAATCCAGTCCTATAAGCTATATCAACAATTTTATCATTAGAGTTGAGAATTAATTTTTTTGCAAGATTAATTCTTAAATTATTTATATACTCACTAGGGGTTATATTAAATTCTTCTTTAAAAATTTCAACTATTCTTTTATTTGTAAGTCCTAAATTGCTTATCTCTTTTTTTAACAATTCTTTCTCTGCATAATATTTTTCTATTTTCATTTTAAGATTATCAGCTAATTCTTTATTAGGTTTATAAGAAACTAAATCACTTCTACATCTTTTGCAAGCTCTATAACCATTTTCAAGTGCTTCTTTACTATTTTTAAAAATTACTATATTTTCTTTTTTTGGCAACTTTGATTTACAGGAAGGTTTACAATAAATACCCGTTGACTTTACAGCATAATAAAATTTTAAATCATATGATTCATCATTGTTTTTAATAATTTCATAAATTTTTTCAAAACTCATTAGTACCTACTTTCTTTTTAGTTTATTTAGATTTTCTTTTGTAATTTTATCTACTCGTAGTGATTCCCTTATTTTTTGAATAGTTTTGTTAAACGTTATATTATCTAAATTATTATTATGTAAATATGCCGTTGTTTTTTCTGGGAATTTTACATAACACATAGATAAGCACCAAGCAACGGCCATTTTTACATAGTAATCATCATTTTTAATACTATCGCAAACATATATTATTTTATCTACATAATTTTCATCTATATAATGAAACAGCATTAAAACAACAGCAAACCTAATTTCATATACTTCATTTGACTTATAATATTTTTCTAAAAAATCCCATACTTCTTCCTTATTATTTTTGACTACTTTAAGACCATTACAAAAACTATCACAAATAGACCAATTATTTATTTTTGGTATAAATTTTTCTATATAACTTAAAATTTTTTTTATGTCACATTTTAACTGTCCAATAATCAAAGCTTTAAGCATAGTTTCTTCAAAATAAATATCCTCTGCTTTTTCTAAATAATCTACATCATTATTTTTAACGATTCTTTTTGCTATAGCTCTAATCTCAGGTATTCTTACCCCTAATAAATTATCAATACCAGGTATAAGTGCTGATGCGAATTTTTGATATTTTTCTTCACTTAGTGATATTAATTCATTTCTAATTTCTATTTCTTTTTGATACATACCTTCACCTAAATAATATTATATAATAATTATTATTTTTTTTCTTCCTATTATTTCACATCTAATTTTCATTTAACTTAAAAAGAAAATTTATTTTAAATCTTCTTCTGTTTCTTTAATAATATATATTGGTCGATTTTTTACTTCTAAAAATAACTTTGCCATATATTG
>CAYJFC010000003.1:41892-48206 GCA_964369625.1 uncultured Muribaculaceae bacterium | reverse complement strand
AATGACCATTTTGTAGTTCCAGCTACTCTTTTTTCATTTTCAAAAGTAATCCATTTGGTTTTATAGCCAACCCAAGAAAATATTCCTTTGGAATATCTGTTATATTCTTTTAATCTTAAAATAGAGTTAACCATTTGTCTTGTCATCAATCTAAAATCTCTTGCTCCATCAACTACACTAGTTTTAGATATTTTATTTATTAAAGAATAATACATTTTTGTAAATATTTTTCTTATAATTCCGTATCCATTTCTACTAATGCTTCTTGTACCAATACAATCATAATCTTCATTTATTACGCTATAATACATATCTTTAAGTAAATAAGGTGGATCTTGAAGGTCAGCATCCATAAGAGTTATATAGTCTCCCTTGCTATTTTCAAGACCTGCATACATGGCTGCTTCTTTTCCAAAATTTCTTGAAAAAGATATAAATCTTACTTTATTATCTTTCTTAGCATAACTTTTTAATAAATTTAAAGTATTGTCAGTTGAACCATCATTTATAAAAAGTAATTCAAAATCAATTTCTTTTTTCATGTCGGCAGCCAATTTATTTATTTCTTCATAAAAATATGGTAATGCTTCTTCTTCATTATAGCAACTTACAATTACTGTTAATAATTTTTTCATATATTACTCCTTTATATTTGATTTTTATAAAATTTTTTTCTTTGCCTTACGTATTCTAGTAGTTGTATTACATGCTCAGATTTATCTGAACTTTGCTCAATTAATTTTAAAAATTTATCACCACTACTATAATCTGCTTCTACATATTTTTGTTTAGCAAGTAATAATGCAGCAATATTTTTTTCTTCATTATTTAAATTAAGATCTTCACAAATTTCATAAAATGAAATTCCACTTGCATGTTGAGCAAATAAATTTTCTAAATTTATTTTTTGTTCTTCATAATATAGTCTATCAACCATGTAACTATCTGCATCTGTTGAAATTTTTAATTTTTCTTTAATCTCATTTATTAAATCTGAATAATCGTGATTTCCTTTTTCCTTTTTCGATAAACTATTTGCAATCATCAAATATTGTAAAGCAACTTCTAAATTTAATGTTTTATAATATGCTAATCCTAATTTAGCATATACATACGACTTAGGATTTCCCATTAATAATAATTTTTTATATTCTTCAATGAACACATTATAATTACCTGCATGATATTCTTCGCTACCAGCCTTTATAATTGTATTAAAATCTCTATAGTGATTATAATAAATTCTTTTTCGGATAACTATATATTCATCATTTTCATTTTCTATCGTAAAAAATTTTAAATCAGATATTGTGCTAACATAATTTATTAATTTACGTGTATGTTCTTCTGATTCACTCTTAAGCATAATAATACCATTTTTTTCTAAAAGATCGAATTTGCTTTTTATTTCTTCTTCTATAGCATTATACTCCGATTTTACTACTCTCTTTTCGCTATAAATAGTTCTTGCATTATTGTACACATTTTTTAAAAAAGTTAAATTTTGATGAGTATGATTTTTATTATACGCATCTAAAATTATATAGTAATACAATTTAGCTATTCCAAAATTTTCATCATTTAAATTTTGATAAAACTCTTTGGTATAATTAGTAACATTAATTTTAAATTCTTTAGAAGCTAAATCAATTAATAATTTTTTTAGATTATCAAAGTTATTACTTTTTGACATTATTGTTATACGGCAGATTTTTAAAACTAAATAACTGTATTCTAATTTATTAATTTTTGATAGGTAGTTTTTTAATAGCTTAAGAAAATCAGTATATTCTGCATCTTTAAATTTTGATAAAAGTTCTTCTATTGTTACAACTTCATTAATACTTGATTCACTATAATATTCATCTCTTATACTATTTATTTCTAACAATAATAAGTGAATCATATTATCTTCAATAGGTTTATCAAACTTATTAATATGATTTTGTGATATATCTAATGCATTTTTATAATTTTTAAAATTTATTGCTTTAAAAATTTTAGTATTCTTAGATTTATTAGTAGAAGAAATTATATCTACCATTAATGGATCAGTTAAAGCCTTTGCTAATTTCAATACATATATTTCTTTTTGAGTAATATTATTTGTTTCTTCTGGTTTTTCTAATAAACTTATTAACATATTATAATCTTTATTTTTTATATGAGTTACAGCTTCTTTTTTTCTATTATTACACACAGTAATTACATCTAATAACAAATGTTTAATTATTAATTCTTCTATTGACATAAAGTTATTGTTTAAATGTATAGCTCTAATTTTATTTAAAGCTCTTCTAAATTCTGTACTTAAAATGTTTTTTTTAATAATATTAATATCATTTGAATATGATTTTTGATTATCTATAATATAATCTTTTTTTTCTAAATTCAATGAATAATTTTTTATATTATCAGGTACAATTGTTAAAAATGTAATTAAGTATATAATTATATTGCTTATGTTTATCATTTCAATATTATCACTAGATATTTTTGAATTTATTTTATTATTAATAATATCTAGTATACTTTTATAATCTTTAGCATATATATATGCTAATATTGTTTTTAAATAATATTTTTTAGAATTATTTAACAAATTATAACAAGTTTCAAAACATATAGCTGCTTTTTCGTAATTATTTTCCTTTAAATATTCATCACCAAAATTATTTAATGCATTATCATCTATAAACTTATATATACCTTTATCTAATTTTAAAATAATTTTTGTTTTAATTAACAAATCAATTTCTTCAATAGCAAAACCACATTCAACAATTTTTCCAATAGTTAAATTTTTTGAACGTATTACCATTTCATATAATTTATTTTTTTTTTCTTCAGTTAGCATAAATACTCCTTATGTATTACTTTTTTATACTATAACATAACCTAACAAAATATTAAACAAAAAAAACTCGAAATTTCGAGTTTTAAGGCAATATTTCATAGTATGGAATTAATTCACCAATAGTTTCAAGAGCATTTTCATTCACTTGATCCCAAAAAACAATAGTACCATCTGTTAGTTCTACTGGAATTGCATCAAGCACAAGTATACCACTTTCATAAATTTTAACTTCATGTATAATTGCTTGACCATTAGTATGCCCTCTAACATTATTTGCTTCATTATTAGCAAACATATAAAATTCAAATATACCTTGCCAAGGTGTATCAGCAGGATTAGCATAACTAACTCCATCTAAAAGCAATCCGTCTTTAGATATATCAGCATTGTATCTAACATTAGTTTTATATCCAGATGAACCAAAATTATAACTAACATCATTAAATTGCAATAAACTTTCAGAATAATTCCACGCTATTCCAAACATTTGATTTTTATATGCCCTTCTTGAACTAAACAACCAGGTTGAATTTCCTCTTGGGCCTAAAAATGAGAAATCCAGAACTATTCTAGATTCACTACTGGGAAAAAATCCAGTTTTGACGTATGCATTAGTAGAACTTTTTGCACCCGTTAATACTGTTTTAACTTCTGGAGTTAATAATACATCTTCAAAGTTAAATTTTAAATTTGTAATTCCTTGTTGATTAGAAATAGTTGAACTAAGCGTTATTGTTAATTCTACTGAAGAATTAGGTTCTATTATAGTTCCATAAGTAAAATCACTTAATCTAAATCCATAATATTTATTAGAATATACTGATTCAATGTTTTTTAGCCTGTACTGATAAGGTGTATTATTTGTAATAGTTACTTTATACGTAACATTTCCTAACGGATAAGTAATTTTAGTATTAAATGTTGCTGTGCTATTAGAAAAAGTCGGCTCTTCCATTTGAGTAGCATAAGTATTAGATACAAATTCTACATTTGATACTAATATATTATCATTTATAGATTTTTCAACAACAGTAAAATCAGTTACGTCTATTACACTACTACTATTATTTTTATAAAATATATAAGTTTTGGTTTGATCTTTATCAACACTGAATTCTATTTCATTAATATTACCAGATGAATCTACTTTGTAATCTAAATAAGTAGATTTTGAAATATTTATTTCTAGTGGATTCCATTTAGCAAGTAATATTTTATTTTCGTTTGTTTTATTAGTAACAATCAATTTTTCATAATCTGCATAGGATTCATGTTCGATAATTAAACCACTAGATGTATTATGACTTTTAATTAAATTAAATTCTTCAGTTAATGTTTTAGTATATGGCTTTGTAGATTTAGCAGTAATTTTTACTTTAACATTGTCAATTTCTTGACTAGAATCCGTGCTAGTTATAGAAAATGTTTGATTTAAACTAGTATTTCCTTCAACCCAAGTGTACCCTCTATTATTACAAGTTTCTTCATTTAATGTACTAACATCTTCACCATCATTAGTGTCATTACGACACACTTCAATATCTCCTAGTATGCCATAATAAGTAGACTGATCCGTTCCATTTAAACCACATTTTAAATTACCAGTTGAGTCTCCAATAATTTCACAAAATAAAGTGTATTCAATATTTCCTGAAGTAACTTCATTATCTGAATTATAATTTACTAAATCAAAAGATACAGCACTGCCGTCCCAGTTATTATTCATACTTTCTGAGTTATCTAGTATTGAACTAGCAAAATAAAAATTGTTACTTTCTAAATAATAATCCCATATTGTTGAACTAATATACCTAGCAAAAGAAACAACTGTAATGGTTATTAATACAGTTGCTAAAATTAACACAAAAATTATATTTATTTTTCTAATATTTATCTTTTTTTTTTGCACAAATTACTCCGTTTTTTGCCAACTACTAATTTCTATATCAACATAATCAACTAAATTAGCATATATAGAATCGTTATATATAGATGGAAATAATATATTTAATTTATAGTTATCTAACTCTGAAGTAACATGATTCATCTGCATTACAGGTGATTTACATTCTAGTTCTCCTTCAGCGTTTCTAGGTGTAGTTTCATTACAAGTTAATATTACTTCGTCAGTATCTGTAACATGTATAAGTTCATAAGTAAGTGGTATTGCATGTATTGTAGATATTATAATTTGATACTCAACAGTTACTTCACTTACTTTAGATTCTAAATTATTTGCCACAGAAAATTGATATTCAACATTATTACCTGGTATTAAATTACTAAGTGGTATTTCTATTTGATTTATTTTATTTGCATTAAATACAAACTGAGCTATTTCTATTTCTTCATCTATTATATCTGCTTCTGAAGTATATAATGAATAAGTAATTCCCCCAAATAAAACTAAGGCAATTAATATTACTTCAATTATAAATACTTTTTTTCTTGTAAATAACATATTGCCTCCTTTTTATTTTACTACAAAATGTTTTTCTGACTGTCTAAGTAGCGAATTACCATCATAAGCTTCTATTACAAATTTATACGCTTGTTTATCTAATGAAACCGTATCAAGTGTTATAGAAAAATTATTTGATGGGGCTAAATAAACATTATTTATATTGCTATTTGATAATGGACTAACTAAATAATCATTTAAATCCACTAAAGTATATGTTTGACTAACAGCATTATACTCATCTTTTTTATATAAAGATATTCTAATATTAGGATCAGCTGCACCACTTAATATTGTATTAAACTCTACTTCCTCTTCAAGGACATCTTTATTTATAACTATATCATTACTCATCTCAACTTCAAATTTAATATTATGTGCAGCAGCATTTGCACTAATATGAAGAGGAATATTTTTAGATGATATATATTCATTAGTATAATCATTATATGACATATACGCAGTCATTTTTATTGCATAATCTCCCTCATTTAAGAAATTATCACTTTTATAAGCATGTAACTCAAAAACTTCATTAATTTCCTGTATACCTTTTTCTAAATTAACAGTAAACACACCATTTTCGTTTGGATAATAACTTTCAGTCCCTACTTTAATATACATATTAGTAAGTTTATCTTTACCTACATTTAGGTTACTATTATTAGTATCAATTATTTCAAATTGCATTACAATATCTTGTTCTTCAATATATGTATCATAAATTAAATATGCTCCTGGCATACGGTAATTAATACCTGCATTTATATTAAAAGTTGTTATTGAATCAGCATTATATTTTATACTAGTTTCACTAACAGAAGCATTAAAATACATTTTTGCATCATAATTATGATATATATTAAATGGAATAATAGAACTACTTACAGTATTTCTAACTCTAACACCATTATCATCTTGTACTTCCATCCAAATTTCTAAATTTGAAATATTTTCTGTGATACTTGCCTCTTCAAAATTTAAATTAATTGTAAA
>CAYJFC010000003.1:0-41792 GCA_964369625.1 uncultured Muribaculaceae bacterium | reverse complement strand
AATTTGAAATATTTTCTGTGATACTTGCCTCTTCAAAATTTAAATTAATTGTAAAGTTTTCTTTCATATAAGTACCATCATCGTAATTACTTTCTGTATAATATGAATCTACAGTACCTATTAAATTAAAATCAGTTAACTTATAATCTCTTTTTGTTGAATCACTAGTAGTAGTTTTATAATCGTATTTTTGTCCCGTTATATTATCTGTTACTACAATAATAGTTCCATATGGGATTGCTTTATTAAATGAAATATAATGATTTACTTCAGGTTCGCTATATGTTGGTACATTGTACACAAAATTAGCAGTTATCGAAGATTTTGAAGTAATATTAACAACTGAAGCAGTTGTAAATAAGTCATTACGTCCTGCTCTTAAATAATTCATGTGGTAACCATCAAAAGTTATAATATCTGAGTTTAAATAACTTATATTACCACCAACATCTGTTATTTTAGCGTATAAAACATTATTCCCCACTGGAGTTATACTAAATGTATCACTATAACTTGACCAATTAGCTTCGTTTAAATTATTTAAATCCTTTTCAGTAAGTATTTCTTCACTTACATAATAATCAACAGACTCAACTCCATTATCATCAGTAGAATTAATTGTAATATTATTATTCTTAATTAATTTTATTTCTGTTACATCTTTTCTATAATCAGTCCACACATTATCATCAAAAATTATACTTCCCTCTGGATTAGTTTTATCTATATTTATTATATCTGAGTTTATATATTTAATTTCTCCAGCATAATTTGTTAATTTAACATAAACTATATTTTGGTTTTCAGTATCTAATTTAAAACCACCTGTATATGTTTGCCATGTTACTTCACTAAGTTCTTCACTAGTTAAAGCTACTGCGCTGTTATGAATATAGTATTCAACAGTATCTAAAGTATATATAGGTGAACTTGATGTTACTGCTACAGTTAATTCACTATTATAATATACATTATCTGGATTATAAGAGATGTTATTCCAATAATCTTGCCCTATTCTAATATCTATTAAATTTATATCGTCGATAAAAAATAATTCGGGTAAAGTTCCAACGTTATATATCCAAACATTTTCTTCGTTTTTACTATCTTCTAAATATTCACTGAAATTAATAGTTGATAAAAATTCATTTGAATATGTATTATCAATCATAGTTTTTATTTCAGAAAAATTACTAGTTGAATAATTATAAACATTTGCTAACACTGCACCATTATCATAGTTGCCAACAAATTCAGTATCTATGGCATTAAATGTGTTACTTATACTTATATTAGTGTAATCATTTATACTGCTAACAATACCAAAGTTATTTTTACCATTTAATAATCCAGCATTGTATGTTTTATTAATTTTAACATCATCAGCATTAATATTACCAATTAAACCAGTTGATGTAATTTCACCATAAATATTTCCTATATTATAAGAATTATTTATATTTGTGGCTCCATTAATATTAGAAATAAAACCACTTGCATTAACTGAATTATATACATCAATATCTCCAGCGACATTTGTTACATTTAAATTTGACACTTCATTAAATAGTCCTGCTGAAGAAGATATTTTATAAACTACATTATATTTTAAATTAATTAATGAAACATTTCTAGGTGTTGCATCTGCTGTAGTATTTATTCTAATATCACTAATGTTTGAATCACCTAAATCAACATTAAATTCACCTAATTCAATTATTTCATCACCAATGCTTAATTCATATAATAGCTCTTCTTCACTATCAACAACATAATGTCCAATTAAATTTGATGATATTACTTCATAACCTAAGTCATTTTCACTACTTAGTTTGAAACTTTTTCCTTCAGCAGTTGTAGTAATATTAACATTATCTAGTTCCAAATTTTCAGTTATTTCTTTAGCAGCATTAGAAGCTACATAACCATTAGTGTAAACATTTTTAATATTTAAATTTGTAGCATTATTTGCAATACCAGCAGCCTTGTTACCACCACTTATTAATAAGTTTTCAATATAAATATTTTCAAGTGTACCACTTAGATTGTTAAACATAGCCAAATTTTCTTTAGTTTCGCTTGTAAGATATAATCCATATATTGAAAAATAATTTCCGTCTAAATGACCTTCAAAAGTTTCAATACTACTAAATATGTTTACATTTATATCAGCTAAAGAAGTCATTTCTTGATTTATATATAATTCATTTGTATATTCTTTTAAATAATATTCTGTTTCATTTACAACATATTTTGCTATACTTCCATCATATATAAAATATCCATTATTTAAAATAATGTCACTTGATAATCTAAAATAAATATTTTTATATGTAGTTGTTTTTAAATTTTCAGCAAAAAATGCAAGTTCCGAACCAGTTGATATAATATAAGGATCTTCTTTAGTTCCTGTACCGCTAGAATATCCAGTTGCTATGCTACCATCCCAATAAGTTAAATTCATTGATTCATTAATTCCACCAACTAATCTTGATAGTGTAGGTACTGCAATTGTTAAAATTGCTATTAATGACAATAAACCTATTATAATAAAATGTTTAGGTATTTTTTTAAACTTAGCTTTCATTACTGATATTCACCTACTCTAAATAATTATAACATAATATGACAAAAAACAAAATATCTTTATTACAAAAAAATAAAAAAAATAGACATATTTTTTACATCTATTTATTCGGTAATTGACAATAAATTTTTTATATCATTTTCAGTTAATTTTGATAAAGCTATATTTTCTGATTTACTATCTATTAAAGAATCACTAAGTATTTTTTTCTTTTCTTGTAGTTCTATTATTTTCTCTTCAATAGTTCCTTTACAAATCAGTTTAATTACTTCAACATTTTTTGTTTGACCAATACGATGCGCTCTATCTGTAGCTTGATTTTCTACTTGAGGATTCCACCACAAATCTAAATGAATAACTACATCTGCACTTGTTAAATTAAGCCCCGTTCCACCAGCCTTTAATGTTATTAAAAATACATTAGTATTATCTTTATTGAAGGCATCAACAAGATTTATTCTATCTTTAGAACTGACTGATCCATCTATAACATAATTTGAAATATTTTCTTCATCTAATTTTTTCTTCAAAATTTCAAGCGCACTTTTAAATGATGTGAATATTAATATCTTATGATTATTATCTATGTAAGAATGTAACAAATTTAAGACCTCTTCCATTTTTACAGATTCATCTTCATAATTGTCAAATAATAGTCGAGGTTCAATACATATTTGTCTAAGTCTTGTTAATAGTTGTAAAATTTTGAATCTAGCTTTTTGAAAACCTTCTTTTTGAACTATATTTTCGTACTCTTTCATACTGTTATTAACTTCAAAGGCATAAAGCTCTTTTTGTTTTTGAGGCAAATCAATATAAATATTATTCTCCATTTTGGATGGCAAATCTTTTAATACATCTTTTTTCTTACGTCTTAATATAAAGGGTGCAATTATTTTATTTAATGTTGATAATTTGTTATTAGTGTTATTATCTAATTCTTTAAAGTTAAATTTATTTTGGAATTTTGATAATGTATTTAAGAATCCTGGCATAATAAAATCAAATATACTCCACACTTCTGTAACAGAATTTTCGATTGGTGTACCTGTTAAAGCAATTTTCACATTAGCATTAATTGATTTTAACGCTAAACTAATACCAGCTCTTGGATTTTTTATATTTTGAGCTTCATCTATAATTATCAAATCATAATTTTTTTCTTCATAAATTTCTTTATCTCGCCTTAACATTCCATATGTTGTTATAAATACATTACTATTTTTGTTTATGCTTTCTAATCTTTTTTCTTTTGACTCAGATATAATCTCATAAGATATATTACTCCCAAATTTATCAAATTCTTTTTGCCAATTGTAAATTAAAGATGTTGGTGTAACAATTAATATTTTGGCATCCTTTTTTTCATTTAATAACAATTTTAAAAACATAATCGTTTGTATAGTTTTACCTAAACCCATTTCATCAGATAAAATCCCCCCAAAATTACATTTGTAAATACTATACAACCATTTTACACCTTCTTTTTGATATTCACGTAAATAGTTTTTTTCATCAATTATATCAATTGATTGATTTTTATATTTATTAAAATTATCAACAAAATCATTAAAAGTATTATCTTTAGTTACAATGTTATTTTCTAAACTAGATAAATAAAGAGCTCTAAATTTTGGTAAAATTCCATCTAATTTATATATATCTAGTACATCCATTATTTCTTTTAATTCATTCAATTCTTTAGAATTAGTATTTATAATTTTGCCTGATTTTAATTTATAGTATTTTTGTTTTATATTAATGCTATGAAAAATTGATTCCAATTCTTTTTCATTAATATCACCTAAATCAAAATTATACTTAATTATATTATCTTTTCCTATTGTAAACTGAGATGATATATTTACACTTTTAAGTGGTCTATTTTGCACAAAGTTTTTAGTTGTAAATATTTGATAATTTTCTTGCAATGATAATAGCTTATCATCATAAAAATTACCTATTTGAGTTATATCATCAATTATAAATAAGTCATCTTCAATAATAAAACCTCTTGAAAGTAAATCACTAGCTATTTCTTCTTCAAATATGTTATTTCTATATTCTTGATCTTTATCAAAGTAATTAATCTCTTCATCTTTGTAAACAAAAATCAATTTACATAATACACTGTCTTTATAATCTAAATATAGTTTTACTTCAGGAGTTATTATTTCAAATTTATCCTTTAATTTTTCATTTATGATAATATTATCACTAATTATTGTATGTAATTTTTTATTAAAATTAATAGCATTTTTTTCATTTAATACAACTTTTTCTATATCATAAGCATCTAAACTAGATAATAATTTACTTAACTTATTAGATACTACATATAATTTATCTATATAATAATATTTATAATTACTGTCCAAAAAATTAATGTTTCCTTTGTTAAATACAAATGAATAATCATTATCTTCTTGATTAACTTCGGCATTAATAGGATCTTTTATTTCAAATCCTTTTGATTTACCCTGATTTATTATCATAAAAGTTTTATTTTTTAAATATAATAATATATTATCAAATTTTGCACTATCAATAATTGCATGTCGATAATCACTATGATAACTACTTATTGTTAAATAATCTACATATAAATTATATATTTTTTTATCATTTTCTGACAAATCATATAATAATGGATCATATATAAAGTTATGACCAAAGTTGACAGTGCCATTATTAGTTTTATAAGCATTGTCAAATTGCCATATTTTATTACTAAAAAAATATTCTTTATCTATACCTATTTTTATTTTAAAAGTTATTTCATCATTAGCAGGAAAAAATTCAAATACAGGCGTTAACTTAAGTATTTGTTTTGTATTATTATCATTCATAAATTCATTATAAAAATCAGCCGAAGTATTATCAACAATTTCCATTGTTTCTTCCACTGTTTCATAATAATTTACTAGCACTGCTCCTACATGTTTACATTTTCTTACACGTTTAAATACTGTACAATCACAGCTCATATCTAAAACTTCTTTGTCATATGATTTAATATTAACATAACAGTTTTTGTTATCATTATCAATTACTAAATATTTTTCTAATGAATATTCATTTTTCTCCTTAGATATTAACTTTACATTACTAGATTTAATTTTCATTGTTTCATCTAAAATATATTGTCCTAAAAAAATTAGTAACTTTTCGTGTGATTCTTTTGTCAATTTCATTAAGATTCCACCTCACACTATATTGTACCATTTTTTCAATTCTTAAACAAGTCAGGTTAATTTTCCACTTCTTTTATATAATTATTATAGTCTTCAATATTTTTAGTAATAAGTTCACTTAAGTTATCTGCACTAATATCTGATACAAAAAAACTATTTAATTCCATTGTATCATTTTCATTTTTAATAATTAAATTTATGGTATGATAAGTAATACCTAAATATTCAAGTTCATTTGCCACTAGTAATAATTTTTCTTTTAAAGTTTCTTCATTTATTACATCATTTTCCATTGTAATAGTAACGTTTCCATATAATTTTCCTAACTCTACGACATCATATTCTTCATCTAATAACAAATCACTTAATACTATTCCATATTCATTTTCTATATATTTATTAAAATAATCATTTCCTAATATTTCAAGTGATGCATATTGATGTAGTTTCTCACTATAAAATGATGCTTTTTTTATTTCTTCTTCGAACAAATCATAATATTCCATATTTATTCTATGGTATGTATTATATCCTGAAGTTACATCTTCATAATTATTTGATTCTAATTTTCCAAATAAATTATATGTAAGCATAAAGTGTGAATCTATACTGTCATCTTTATTTACTACTACAATATATGATCCATCTTTAAAACTATAGTTAATATCTTCCACATAAAAATTTGAATTATATTGTTTTTCAATATAATTATTTGAAGCAACATTAACTATTATTCTTGATACTACATTTCCTACAAAAGTATTACTTATATATATTACTGCAACAGAAATAATTATACAAACGATACCTGTAAGCACTCTAGATGTCATAGTAGTTTTCTCTTTTTTAAGTGTTTCTTTAAAGAAATGTACAATTCCAATACCCATTAATGAAAATATATTAAATACTAATGAATATACAGCACTTCCATATAAATTAGCAATTATACTACTAATACCATATTCTAAAGAAAATATTACTAAAAAAGCAGAAAAAGTATACAGGAATAACCCAAGCAATATTTTTAAAACTTTTTTGTCAAAAGCTATATAACCTATAATACCAACAATAACATAAACTATTATATTATAAAATATATATTGCGTTAGAAACAAAAATATTGAACTTATTAACAACAAACCATATGTTATTGTTAGCGCATTCACTTTTTTACATTTATCAATTATTTTATTTATCATATGGACACCTACTTTAAATTTATTATATCATTTCAAAATATATAAAACAACTGCTTCGATGTAGTTCGACAAAATGCGACAATATATTACTTGCTTATTAAATATTAGTATGTTATAATCTATTTCTATGAAAGGGAAAATATGGATATAACAACATTTAAAAGTAGTATATTACATCACATTAATAATCTTAATAACGGTGTAACAGTAGAGCAGTGGAGAAAGATTTATAAAGAAGTTCACACTAACTCTTTATTAAAAGAAATTGATGAAGATACTTATAGTGAATTTATATTAGCTCTAATGCAAACATCTATAGTAGGTGCTAGTAAAAAAATTGCTACAATAAATCAAATTAGAGAAAACTACAGTGCTGAGCTACATCAAAATCATCTAAATAGTTTAGCTAAAACTAGATAAATTAAAAAAGAATTTCTTGTAAATTCTTTTTAATTTGCCTCATAAAATTTTCCATCACTGTCTATTGTAGTATTAATAGACCACTGCCTCATATCATTTAAGACTTCTTCTTTTTCTTCATTATATAAAAAATCTGTGTATACATCTTCTTGTAATGCCGCATTAAAAATATACTCCATGGTTTTATCATCATTTACATTAAATGTAACTACTCCTAGTTCTCTACTATAATTATCAAATATAAAGTTACCAATATTATATATAATTGGTTTTCCATTGTAAAATTCAATCCCTTGTAGTACATGCGCATGATGACCTACAATAGCATCAGCTCCCGCATCAATATACTCTTTTCCAGTTTCAAGTAAAACTTCTTCAATATCATTAGATCCTTCAAGGCCCCAATGAATAATGGGAATTACTATATCGCTTACTAATTTTTCTTCCCCAATTCTTTTTATTAACTCATCTGGTTCATAACATCTAAATACACCTTCTTTAGTATCTGTAGCCCCTGGAGTTAAAATTATTTTTTCAGATCTATTTGCATTTATAAACGACACTTTGTAACCATTTATTATAAAATAATATGCTTTTGATGCTTCTTCTAAATTATTGCCTGCTCCTATTCTTGGAATACCTGCACTATCAAATGTTGTTAGTGTAGTTTGAAATCCTTCAGAGTTGTAATCATAAATATGATTGTTAGCAAGTGTTACTAAATCTACTCCCATCGAATCATATAAATGAACATTTGAAGGGTCTCCATAAAAAGTATAATACTTGCCTGCCATTGGCTCTTGATCATTACTAAATGCAAATTCACTATTGGCTATTAACACACTACTGTTATTTAAATATTCTATCATTTCTGTAGAAAGTATTCCTTCAAGACCTTTATTTCTTTCATTGTAAGCCTGCATAACATAATAATTATCTGCAAGTGATGTATCTCCTAAAAAAGTTATACTATTTCCATTTTCAATAATTTTTGTATTCTCTATAGATCCAGTATAATAATCTTTTAACACTATTAATGAATTTCCTGTTACTTGATGCCACTGAGCTTCATTATAGTTTTCTTCTGTTATTTTTTTATCTAAATTTTCAAGAGCTCCTTGATAATTTTCATCTATCCATATTAAAAAGTCAATATCTATACCAACTAAATTGTAACTACTTATTTTTTCTAAATAGTCAATATCATCATTTGTTACAAAAGTATCTTTTGTAACAAATTGATCTATATTTACTATTGAATATATTATAAGAGCAACAAACATAAAAATTATTGTTAATATTGTTTTTTTAAATTTCGGTTTTAATTTTAATTTCATATATTTCACCACTATAAAAAGTATAACAAATTAATTAAAATACAACAACTACAAATGATTATCTGACTATTTTTTTTAAAATAATAAAAAACTAGTAATTAACTAGTTTTACTTTTCTACTTTTATAACCTTTGTTTTTGCGATCATATCATGAATGCCACGATCATCTTTTTTAAATAACACAGATATTAGTACTACTGTTGTAAATAATGTAAATGCATTATTTATAATAGCGGATACACTTACATATGTATCCATAGATAATATATTAATTAAAATAACAAGGGCAGTAGTTATAATTATACTATATATTAATATGCTTCTTATAATTATAGAAGTTAAAGTAACATCTGTATTATCTTCACTAACAACTTTTATTTTCATTAATTTTTTACCAAGTGTTTGTCCTTTATTATAAAATTGAAAAAATATAAAATAACCTATATAAACGATAATATCTACTATCATATAAACCTGACCATATTTTGATAAATCATACACTGCTTTTTTATATTCATCAGTTTCTTGCAACGAAGCTAAATCTTCTGAATTATCTATTAACTCAGTATATTCTTCAGATGCAATTCTATAATCTTCATAAGTCCAATTTAAATATGATAACTGATTTAATAATAATACAAATAGTGTAATTATAAATATATCAAGAACATATGCTCCTAATCTTTTAAAGGCTAAATTTTTCATAAATTGTCTCCTAACTCATTGGTTGACTTGAACCTAAAGTAACAGTAATAGTTTGTGTTTTACCATCTCTTACAATAGTAAAATCAACTTTATCTCCTACATTATTTTTATATAATTCATATTTAAAATACGCTATAGTAGATACATTAACTCCATCAATATGAGTTATTATATCATTAACTTTTAATCCAGCGTTATCTGCTGCTGAAGATTCAACGACTTCAGTAATTATTATACCACTATTTAAATCATTATCTATAAAAATATTTTTAAAGTTATTATAACTTGCTGAAGCATATGCAGATGCATAGTCAAGCATCGCTACCCCTAAATATGGTTGTGAAGTTGTTTCACCATTCATAATTTCTTCTGCTGTTTTTATCGCTTCTTCAATTGGAATAGCAAAACCCATTCCTTCAACACCTTCACTAGCTAATTTTAAAGTTGTAATTCCTATAACTTCCCCATTAGAGTTACAAAGTGGACCTCCACTGTTACCACTATTGATAGCAGCATCTGTTTGCATTACATTCATAATGTATGAAGGAGAAGTTTGATTATCTGCTTCTACTTCAACTAGTCTATCTTTTCCTGATATTATACCCCTAGTAACCGTCCAAGAAAAAGCGCTATCTAGCGGAGCACCTACTGCAAATGATGTGTCTCCTATTTCTAAATCTTCGCTACTTCCTAAAGAAGCTACTTTCAAAATATATTCTTCATCTATAGCTAACACTGCTATATCATCAAGTTCATTAGAACCAATAATTTCAGTTTCATATACTTCTCCATTAGTTAATGTAACTGTGATCTTATTACCACCATTTATAACATGTTCATTGGTTAAAATATATGCTTTACCATCTTTTACTTCATATACAAAACCAGTTCCAGATGATATTTGATTATCATTAGAATATGTTCCTACTACCACTACTGCATCATATATTTTATCAACTGCATCTGATATACCTTCATCTGTAACAGTTACATCTTTCTCTGTTTTAGTAATTACTTCACTAAATTGCTGCGGGAAAAAATATATCATTCCATACATAAGAGCTGCTCCCAGTAAAAATACTATTATTCCTGTTATTATATTTTTTTTATTATTCATTTAATCCATCCTTATAATTTCTTTGTAGTTTGTTGGAAATCCCATATCTTCCAGTACTTTATCTATTCCTATAACTTCTAATTTTCCTGCTAAAATATCTATTTCATAATTAAGTTCATTCATTAATAAATGAAAATCCTTATCGCTTAAAACTTGTTTTAAAATGATTATTAAAGCAAATAAATCATTCTTTCCTTTTATATATTCTCCTTCATGCTTAGGTATATATAGATTATGATGATATATTGTGTCATCAATAACTTTTTGTGATTTATTCTCAAAGCATACATCTTCATGAGCACACAAATTTCTATAATTAGCTAAGATTGGCAAATATAAAACTAGTTTATCAGCATTAACACCAAATAAATCTCCTATTTCTTGTTGATCTTGGGGTTGCAATACTTGATATAGTTCTCCCACTATTCCAAATGATAGTACTTTAACTACCACCCATAGTGGGATAAAACCATATTTATATAGGAAATGAGAAGTTGCGGAATGTTGTTTACCATTAACATGAATTTGTCTTTTCATTTTTTTTATCAAATCATTTACTTGTCCATGTTTTTGTGGATTTCTAACAAAATTTTTAGCATTTAAATAATTATTTTCTTTAAACCCATGATTTTTACTTACAGTATAAGAAAGTATACTTTTTAAATTATTTTCAAATATAAGAATATTTTTAAAAATAATATTTCGAAGTTGCCTATCAAAAGAAAACATTGCATATAGTTCTTCAAATGTTGTATTCTTTATATATGTTGTATCTATCGAAGATTTTAAAAATAATCTTCGATATCCACTTATAAAAAAATAATTTTCTCTTAAAAGCATTCTTCTTGCAAAATCATAATCCGTTATTACTAAATCTTTAGATGCTAATAATTCAATTTGTTCATCTAATGACTTAAAAGTTTTTATTTTCACTATTATCACCTTTTTATCATAATCATTATATCACAAACCACATATATAATATATAATTTTTTTATGATTTGTATGTATTAATATTGTGAACAAAAAGTGAAAATGATATAATTTATACGAGGTGAAACTATGCCTTCTATATATACACACAACAAATTTTCTAAAGATGTTTATAATAATTTAAAAGAAGATATAACAAAAACATTTTCAACACATAATATCTATTATGAAATATTTAGCCAAAGCTTTGATAATTTATTTTATTATAATATTTTTTCGTTATTTAAGGGAAAAAATATTAGAGCGGTTGGAAAATTAGGACACAGAGTTAATGTAAATCTATATTTTAATAATATCCTTAATTATATTACTAAAAATAATTTAAAAGATAACTCTTATTTATTAGCTTATTTATATGGTTCTGTTAATCATTATATATTAGACTCAGTAATGCATCCATATATTTTCTATAAAACAGGAGCATTTAGCAAAAAAAATCCCAAAACTTATAAATATAATGGCCTGCATACTGAAATGGAGTTTATGATTGATGCTTTTTTATATGAAGAAAAAACCAATAAAAGTTTTAAAGACTATAATATTACTAAAAATTTAATTCCTAAATTAATTTTTCCAAATGAATTAATAAAATGTATAGATGAAGTATATTTTAAAACATTTAATGTTAATAATTTTGGAAAAATTTATAATAAAAGCTATCTTCATGAAAGACATATATTTTCTCATGTATTACAGAGTAAATATGGAATTAAAAAATTAATTTATAATACCTATGATTATATAAAGCCAAAATCTATGCGTAATATTAAATATAATCATACCAATATTAAATATATTAATCCTAATATATTTAATCTAAAAAAATTAAACTGGAATCATCCATGTGATAAAAACGTTATATACAATTATTCTTTTTTTGAATTGTATGATATTGCTATAGAAAAATCTACTGAAATAATTTATGCAATACATAACTATTTTCAAAAAAATGAGGATTTGGACAAATTACTTAAATTAATAGGAAACAACTCTTATATTACTGGTTTACCAATCGAAAATAATAAAAAACTACGGTATTTTGAATTTTAAAAATATTTGATTAATGAATTAGCAATAATATTTGCTAATTTTTTTTGATATTCTTTAGTAATTAATAATTCTCGTTCTTTTTCATTTGATAAGAATCCGCACTCAATTAAAATACCTGGAATATTTATTTTTTCATACATATAAGTATTAGGCATTATTTTTGTTATGCGGTCACTATCTAGTTTTTTATTCATATAGCTTTGCACTATATTTGCAAGGTTTTCATTTTCAGATGTATAAAAAACTTGTGCACCACTATATGATGAATCATTTAAATAATTCATATGTATAGATAAATATAAATCAGCATTACTATTATTTATTAAGTTTATTCTATTATCAAAATCACTTCTTTTTCTCCACGTAGTATTAGGTGAACTTAAATCATAATCACCAGATCTTGTTAATATTACACTAGCGCCTAGAATAGAAAGTTCTTTTTCTAAATAAAGAGATACTGCTAAATTAATATCTTTTTCATAAATATTATCATGTAAAGTACCAGGATCAATTCCTCCATGACCACTATCAACAATTATTACTTTACCACTTAAAGGTAAACTAGCAGACACATTAGTTAAACTAATTATTAGTGTTAATACTATAAAAGTCATTAACATAAATCTATTATATTTTTCCATAGTTAATTATATGTGTTAAAAAAAATACTATTTACAGTATTTTATTTACAACTATTACAATTACAAGATGATTCATCAAAAGTAACATTATTTTTTAAAACATCTTCAATTTCTTTTTTATTTAAGGCATTTCCTGTTGAAACTACTTTTTCATCTATAACTATTGCAGGTGCACTCATAATACCCTAATTCATCATCTTCATTTAATCATTTACGTACTTTACTTCTGCAATAACTTTTTTATCAGCAAATTATTTTTAGGCAGATATTCATTAATCCTATAACTAAATACAAGCATGTTCCTTTTTTATAACAATCAACTAAATAAAAATCTTTTAGTAATTTTATATGATAAGCAAATGTTGCCTGAGTAATATCAAAATTTTTCAGTAATTTTCAGGCACATATTTCACTATTTTCATTTATTAAATTTAATATTCCATAATTTTCCATTTCTAACCTCCAATATAATATATAGATATACTAAATTTTATTTTGGAATCATTTCATACCACTCGGCTTTTGCCTCTTGATCTATTACTGTAATGGTTTCATAATATGGAACTGACTCATATATTGGAGCATTCCACTGTTTAACTCCACCATGATGACTACATGTTCCGCTTCCAGTAGAACATGTTGGACTTCTAGTTCCATCATTACATAATGTACAGTACCCTGTTACTACTTCATTATATCCTTTGATTACATCAACTGTATGAGATATTTCCTCTATAGGGGGATGATATAAATAAAGTTCATATGAAACTCCATCTATTTCGCAATCGGTTGTTATTATTTTCCCATCACATACTTTTATTTCTTCAGTTACTATTGCTTCTTTAGTTTCATTTGATGTTGTATTTTCTTGACTATGATTTATAATACTTCCTATTACTGACAATCCTGTAATAGATGCTATTGTTATTTTTACTGCTTTTTTCATACTTCTCTCCTAACATTAATGTATCACTATATATAAATTAAAAATTAAAATACGTATTAAATACTTTTAACAGTGTTTAAAAATCCCATTATAGTTAAAATTCTGATAAATATACCATTTTAACTCTTATATTTGAACATAAAAAAAATTCGTAAAAACGAATTTTTAAAATAACACAATAATCTATTATCTTTTTGAAAATTGCGGTGCTCTACGAGCTTTTTTAAGACCATATTTTTTACGTTCTTTAACTCTTGCATCTCTAGTAACAAAACCAGCTGCTTTTAAAACTTTTCTGTAAGCATCTTCTCTAGTTTGATCAGTGTTTTCATCAAATTTCATTAAAGCTCTAGTTATACCTAAACGAATAGCTCCAGTTTGTCCTGAAAAACCTCCGCCTTCAACAACTATATCAATATCAAATCTATTTTCGTTATTTGTTAATACTAAAGGTTGTTTTAAGTCCATTACTAATGTTGCGTAAGGCATGTATTCATTTACATCTTTACCATTAACAGTAATATTTCCTGTTCCACCTATTAGTGTAACTTTTGCAACAGATGATTTTCTTCTACCAGTTGCATACCATGTTTGTTTTTTTGCCATTTGTAAAATCCTCCCTAATCAATTTCCATAGCTTCAGGTTTTTGAGCAATTTGTTTGTGATTTTCATCTCTATAAACAAATAACTTAAGTGCCATAGCTCTTCCAAGTCTATTATGAGGAAGCATTCCTTTAATAGCTCTTTCCATCATTTCTTCAGAATACTTATCAATCATTACTTCAGCAGTTCTTTCTCTTAATCCTCCTGGGAAACCAGAATGGTTATAGTAAACTTTATCAGTTAACTTTTTACCAGTTAATTTAACTTGTGCTGCATTAATAATAATTACATGATCTCCGCAATCAACGTGTGGAGTATAAGTAGGTTTATGTTTTCCTCTTAATACATGTGCCGCTTTAGTAGCTACTCTACCAAGTGGTTTACCAGCTGCATCAATTACATACCATTTTCTTTCAATAGTTTCTTTTTTTTGCATAAATGTTTTCATATTATTTTTCCTTTCTCTTTGATTATTAAAATTCTCTTCCCACAAGAAATTTAACAATTAAATCAAATGTACATGGCTAATTATAATACATGTTCACTCGTTTGTCAACACTTTGCAACCAAAAAAGGTTGCAAAGTAACTTTAATACTTTATTTTTACCAAATATAGACCATTTGCTTTAGCGGTAGATAGTTGTTTTGATAAATAAGGTTTTTCTAACATATCTTTAATTACCTCGGTAGAAACTTTGTTTAACCCAACTTCAATTAAAGCTCCTACCAAATTTCTTACCATATATCTATAAAATCCTATACCACTAAATTTTAGTATAAGTTTATTTCTTGTGTGTTTGAATTTTATATCAAATATTGTTGTCACGTAATCATCTCTTTTTCCTGCAACAAAATTTTGAAAGTTGTGAGTTCCAATAAATAGTTTACTAGCTTTTTTCATTTTCTTTATATCTAATTCTTTATACTGAATAAGTGCATAATTTTCGTCATCATTTTTATTAAAAGAAATAATATAATCATATCTTTTAGATTTAACAGAATATCTTGCATGAAAACTTTCACGTACATATTGTACTTTTGAAATTTTTATATCTTTTAACTTTAAATTTAGCTTTGTTTTTAATTTATTAACTTTATATGGCTCTGCAAAGTGAGCACACTGAGCTATAGCGTGTACTTTAGCATCGGTTCTACCAGAACCTTTTATAACAATATTTTCATTATATATATCTGATAATGCTTTTTCTAATTCTCCTTGTACATTTCTTACATTTTTTTGTCTTTGAAATCCACTAAACTTTGAACCATCGTAACTAAACTGTAGTAAAATCTTCTTCATATAAATATGTTACCACTCCAGTTTTTCTAGTAGAATTTAAATCTATTACTTTTTGATTCGTACTTCCTCTATATTTTGCATTTAAACTTTTAAGATTTATATCAAATTTACTATCAATTAAAATATCAAGTTCATTTAATATATCTAAATATATTTTACCCATATTTTTAAGTTCACTATACGTAAAACCAGTATAACATAAATTATTATATCCTTTACTTTTGGCATATTTTAATATTTCTAAAAATGCCATAGGTTGAAACATAGGATCCCCACCTGAATATGTTATTCCATCTTGATTTTCTAACTGATCAATCATCTTAAATATATCGGCTGTATCATATTCAAGACCTATATTAAATTCATGTGTTTCTGGATTATGACATCCTGGACATTTGTGAGAACATCCTTGAAACCACACAACTGCTCTTAGCCCTGGGCCATCAACTATACTATCGCTTTGAATATCACTTGACAAATATACCTTACTCATTATTATTCACTTCCTTATGTTTTTTAATCATATCATTTATTTTAATGAAATTATGATTTATTCCTGATTTTCCTATTTTATAATCAGTTTCCATCGAAATAATTTCAGCAAGTTCTCCGTATGATGCATCCGGATACTTCTCTCTCATAACAACTACTGTTTTTGTTTTTTCATCAAGTAAATCTACTAATCCATTATCTCTTAAATAATTAATAGATTCTAACTGTTTTAAACCGGTTTTAATTGTTTTTTCTTGATTAGCTATTTCACAGTTATTAAGTCTGTTAACCGTATTTTTATGATCTCTATATATTCTAATATCTTCAAAATAAAATAATGAATTTATAGCTTTAAAATATTTAATAAGATCACTTATTTCTTCTGATGCTTTAATATATACTATGTGCTTATTATTTCTTTTTATAATTTTGGCATTAAACCTAAAATGACATAACAAGTTCATTATATCTATAGCATTATTTTTATCAAAATTAGAAAATTCCAAATGATAGCCACTTGTCTTAGGATCAGATATTGACCCAGTTGCTAAAAATGCACCTTTTAAAAAAGCTATTTTTTCTTCATCTGAATTACAAAATTCTAATATATTTGAATAATTAAGATTTTCTTTTATTATATCTAGTTTATCATTTATTTCTAGTATATATATTTGTTTTGACTTAAATCTTCTTTGTGTTCTTATCTTTATTTTAACAGGTATATCATATATTTTTTTTATATCAATATAAAACTTTCTTATAACAGATGCAGTTTCAGAATATATTTCTAATTTTTCAGTAAATTTTCCAATTAACTTTAAAAATGCAATTAAAGAAAATTCTGTTTCTATTCTATTATCTATTATTTTAGAAACTTCTTCTTTTAAAGAGGTAGTAAACGTCATTTTATTTACTGCTTTCCATTAAATACGAATATACATGATATGCTGTTTTAAGAGCATCATGTCTAAAATATTCTCCATCTACTATCAATAAGTTATCTGCTATTACTAAAGTGTTTTTATCAGTAAATTTTTCTGGATCTAGTAAAACAAAATCTTTTTGTTCATCTTGTAAATATTTTTTTGCTAATTTATCAGACATTATTTTATTATTAACTATTACTGCATCTATGCTATCTTTTCCTAAATATTTTTCAAGAGCATCTATATGATCACTTACTTTATAATTATCTGTTTCTCCTGGTTGTGTAAATAAATTACATATGTACATCTTTTTTGCTTTACTTGAATTTATTTTTTTTGCTAATTCTTTTACTATTATATGAGGCATAATACTAGTCAAAATACTTCCTGAAGATATTAATATTAACTCTGCTTCATTTATAGCTTCATATATTTTAGGATTTACTACAAAATCTTTATTATATTTTAAATCAATTATTTCTTCTTTTGATTTTGTAACATTTTCTTCTCCATATACTTCTTTTCCACTATTTGTAATACCTATTAAATCTACAGATTCTTCTGTTAAAGGTAATACCTTTCCATCTATATCAAGCAATTTACAAAATGTAGGAACTGCTGAATCCAAATTTCCTTTTAAATCTAAAAGGGCTGTCAACATTAAATTTTTAATTGAATGTGAACCTAATGTTTCAGATTTTGTAAATCTATAATTTAATAAATCTATTATATCTTGATCCATATTAGACATTGACATTAAAACTTTTGAGATATCTCCAACTGCTGGTATATCATATTCTTTTCTTAATTTACCAGTACTTTTTCCATTATCCGCTACTGTAACAACAGCCGTTACTTCTAAAGGGAATTGTCTTAAACCTTTTAATACTTGTGATAGTCCTGTTCCACCACCAAATATAACTACTTTTTTCATTTTCATCACCAAGCCTAGTGTATCATATATTCAAAAAAAAAGAAACAATGATTAATTAAACCATTGTGTTCTTGAATAAAAACTTCCGTATAAACCAGGATATCCTGGAGGTTCTATAGCTCTTGCTACATACGTTGAATATGAAGAATAACCATCAGGTCCTCCTCCTAAGTATAATCCAGTAGCTACACCGAAGTGCAAATGCGCTCCTGTAGAGCAACTATCCCACCATGTTTGTGAGCCTCCGCCTATTGTACCTATAACAGTGTTTGTTGTTACTTTATCACCCACTTTTACATTATAGTTAAGTAAATGTAAATATGATACTGTATATGGTTGGCCATTAACATAAGAATGAACATAAACCTTATTACCACCACAACTAGAACGATATGTTACTGCTGAAACTGTACCATTAGTAGCAGAGTAAACTGGAGTTCCTTCCCAGTTACCACCTATGTCAACAGCATTATGAAATGAATATGATCCCCATAAATAACGGTATCCAAATCCACTTGTTACAACACCATAATTAAGTGGCTTAAGCCAGCTTACATTATTTGCAATAGCAACACAATCTGTTAAACTTTGATCTTCTTTACACCCTAGATTTTCATAGTAATCTATTAATGCTTCTTGATTTTTTATTTGATCATCTATATCTTCAGTTATTTCTGTAAAAGATGCTAAATCATTTTGAAGTGAAGATATACTAGCCTCATAACTAGTAATATCATTATTTAATTTTTCCTGTTTATTTATAAGTTCTATTTTTTTATCTTCATTAGTTACTATTAAATTTTCAAAAGTAACTATTTGATTATTTGTATAATCAAGCATAAAACTAATTGCATCACTTCTCATAATAAGTTCTGTTAAACTAGAGGCATCTGTTACATATTCCATATAACTTTCTTGTGTATTAATTTGTTGATAAAATTTCATTAAACTAGCTATCTCATCTTCAAGCTCAGTAATTGTTAAATCAGCAGCAGCAATTTCTCCCTCTGCAACTGTTATATCATTTCTTGCCTGCTCTATATTAGCATACGCTGTGGCAATTTCTTGTGTTTTATTATTTATTTGAGATTGAGTATTATTAACAGAATTTTGATTATCTGTTTTTTGTTTTTTTAATGCTGCAAGTTCATTTCTAAGCTCACCTAAAGTATTAGCATTACTAGCACTAGCAACCATCGGATCTAAAATATATGGTGTTATTACTAATAAGATTAGAAATACTCTACCTGCTATTTTAAATATATTTTTCATCATATTTTCAAATACTTTCTTACAGCTCTTAAACTACCAAATACACCTACTATTGCTCCAATTGAAAGTAGTACTAAAGATACCATAAATACAAAATCAAATGGTTTTACTAATTGAAGCATTGGTGTAAATAATTGTCCATCTAATTTAGTATATAATATTATATATCCATAAATAGTTATACATATTGGAATAATTGATCCAACAATACCTATTATAAATCCTTCAAAGAAAAATGGTAATTTAATAGTAGTATTACTAGCACCTACTAAACGCATTATTTCTATTTCGTTTCTTCTAGAAAATATAGTTAACTTTATTGTATTTCCTATTAAAAATGCAGTAACTAGTACTAAAGCAATTACTAATCCTATAGTTATTTGTTGTACTACACTAAAAATAGATAAAATAGAATCAACCATTCCTTCACCATATTTAACAGTTTCTACTCCTGGTGAAGTGCTGGCATATTCCGCTACACTTTTTAAGTCTTCAGATGATTTAACTTTAATTTCAAATGAATCTACAAGAGGATTTTCCTCTAAATAATTAAGTGCAGCTTCATAAGCTGGATCATATTCTGTTAATTCAGTTTTCCATTCATCTTCAGTTTTTAAAATTACAGATGCTACTTTATCTAAATTTGTAAATTCACTTTCCAACTGAGATATAGTTTCATCTGTTACATCATCTGCTAAATAAACTGTAATACTTAATTCTTTTTCTGCATTTTCTGCAGTATGATTAATATTTACACTTGCTATTATAGCAACAGCTACTAATAGTAAAGTAATAGTAACGCTAAGTATTGCAGCTAAACTTAAACTAAAATTACGGATTACACTTTTAAATGAGTCTCTAAGACTTCTACCTAATATTCTAAGACTTCTCATTAGCTTTATATCTTCCTTTCTCATAGTCGCCTGCTACACTACCGTTTTCAATAACAAGTACTCTTTTCTTCATTTTATTAACGATATCACGATCATGAGTAGCCATAATAATAGTTGTTTCAAGTTCACTATTAATACTTTCTATAACTTTCATAATTTCTTTACTAGTTTCTGGATCTAAGTTACCCGTAGGTTCATCACATATAAGTATTTTCGGATTATTTACTATAGCTCTTGCTATACATACTCTTTGTTGTTCCCCTCCTGATAATTCACCTGGAAAACTTCTTGATTTTGCTTTTAATCCTACTATTTCAAGAGCTTTCATTACCTTAGGTCTAATATCAACATTTTTCATACCAGTGCACTCTAAAGCAAAAGCTACATTTTCATAGGCTGTAAGCTTAGGTAATAATTTAAAATCTTGAAATACTATTCCTATTTTTCTTCTTAATTTGTAAACATTACCATTTCTTAATTTTCCAACATTTACACCACCAACAATAACTGTTCCACTTGTAGGTTTTTCTTCTCTATATAATAATTTGATTAGCGTTGATTTACCACTTGCTGTTAAACCTATTACAAAAACAAATTCGCCTTTATTAATTGTTAGTGAAGTATTAGCAACGGCTGTTATCCCGTTTTTATAAGTTTTATTTACATTTGTTAATTCTATAAACTTCATTATCGATACTTCCTCCATTATGATTATAGCATAGTTTACAAAAAAAATCTTCTTATATCAAAAAAAAACCAAATATTGGTTTTCTTATTACATACTAAGTATAAATGGATTATTAATTGTTCCTGTACCAGATAATAACTTAACAGAAGTAGCTAAATAAAATGCTGGTCTTATACTCGCAATTTCGGATGCACTAGTTGACATTATTGTACCTGCATCTCCTATTATAAAGGCATTGTTTAAATTACTAGTATCAGGTGATATTGTCCACGTATTATATCCTTGGTAAAGCCAATTATTTTCTGCAATAACAGCTGCACTATAATTAGATAAATCACTAGTCCAGTTATTATTGGTAGTACTATAACCATAGTCGTACGCACTTATTAAACCTACTTTTGCCAGTATTGCTTTATCGAATTCTAAATTAACAACTTCAGAATTATAAAATTCATTTGCATTTTCTATAGCGGTATTATTACCTGCTGTATACCATACATAATCTGCTATCATATTTTTATATATGGTATCAAAATTTTCATAGTATGTTGTGTTTAAATAGTTGTAAACATCTGTAGAAGAAAAATCATCTATAGCACTGCTATGATAAGCAATATCATTAATTACCTCATTTTTAACTATTTTTAAATTATTATTATATATCCCTACAATACGGTATATATTTTCTTCCGGGCATACCGCTTCACTACTACCAAAACATAAATAGTTATTAGTTACAACATCATTAGAACCTGAATATCTGAAATTATTATCATCTGCTCCGTTTATAGCTGTAGCATCATGTTTAATAAGCCCTGGTGATATTTCATAATTATAAGCTATACAGCTTCCAAATTCTTCTGATTTGCATGCATCTGAAATTTGAAATTCTTCACTTGAAAGCACTAAGTCAGATTCAAATTTTTTTCCTTCATTTGGTCTTTGTAATGTATCTAAATTAACAAAAGTTAGTTTTACTTTCCACTCATGTGTTCGAGTACTTGTTGTAGTAATTTCATAATTATCACTAATTGTTATTAATCCTGTTTGAGTTGTTACATCAAATCCAGAAATTGTTTCACCAGTTTTTGCATCAACTACACTTTTATATTCTAAACCTGTTATTGAAGTTACATTATTTCCCTCTGGATCAGTTACAGTTAATATTAGCTCTGGCTTATTATCATCTGTTGTATATAAAAAACTGTTATTATGAATATTAAAATATACATAATAATTTTTTGTTGCACTTCCTATACTAGATGATGATCTTAATATAACAGACCCTGTTGTTTCACCAATTAATGAACCATCTGTAGATGAAAAATTATCTAAATTAGCAAATATTGTTATTGGGTTACCAAGTTCAAATTTCATTGATTCAGAAACTTCTGAACCTACATCGAATGATGTATCTGCATCTTCGCCTATAGATGAAACAAAGAATGCGTAAGTAACACTAGTTATTAACACTAATAATGCTATAATTAATGTTATAAGTTTTTTCTTATTTTTAGTAAAGTCTATTTTCATAATTTTCTCCTTTAAAAATATGGTATATTATCTTTTTTGTATCCTCCTTGTGATTCATAACAATCACAAATAACAAAAAAAGCATTTCTATCAATATCTAAAATTCTATTTTTAAAATGATAATAATCTCTATTTGGAAGCACTGCCATCAATACTGTTCCACTCTTGTGAGAAAAACCACCTTTTGTAGGAAATACTGTAAATCCAGTATTAAATTCCTCTAAAATTATTTTTTCAACATCTTTTTCTCTTTTAGTAAATACATAAAATACTTTACTATTAGATATATCAAACATAACTTTGTCTAAAATAATTGAACTTAAATATAAAACCATTAATGCATATATCATAAGTTCAAATCCAAATACCACGCCACCTATTGCTATTATCAAAATATTAATAAATAACATTGATCTTCCTTCCGGAAATTTAAAATATTTACTAAAAATAGAAATCATTATGTCAGATCCTCCAGTAGAGTATCCATATCTAAATACCATACCGTTGGAAATACCGAATGTTATTGCTGCAAATAATGCAGTAATCCAAAATTCTTCAAATTGAAAATATGGAATTAATACATTTGCAATAGGAACTGTAAATGTTACCATAATTGGATATAATATAGCACCAATAATAGTATTTTTAGTTTTTTCTTTACCAAGTAGTAAATAGCTTAATCCAATTAAAACACCATTAGATATATATATAAATATTTGAGGATTAATTCCTAACATTTCATCTGCTATTATTGATAAACCTGTTACTCCACCAATTACAAGTTCGTTTGGCAGTAATAACAAGTTATAACATAAAGCAAGTAAAAAAACACTAAATACAAATAGTATACCTCTTATAATAGTTTTTTTTTCAACTGATTGACTCACTTATTACACCACTTTCTACTTTCAATTTTATTATAACATAATTTTTGAATATTTTCATAAAATTTATAAGAAAGGTGCGAAAATTATGAATGGAAATTATTATCAAAATCCTACATTTCCAAGTAATCAAAATATGGAATTAAATAATCAAACAACCTCTACCCCTATTATTCCTTTGCCAGAAATTCAAGCTAGTTACATAGAAAATATTTTAAGAGATAACCGAGGGAAAAATGTTAAAGCTTATGTATCTTTTCCTGATTCAGAAAAATGGCGTGATAAAGAATTTGTTGGAACTATAGAAGAAGCTAGTATTGATCATTTAATTATAAAAGATAGTTTAAATGGAAATTGGTATTTAATCAAAATACTTTATTTAGATTACATAGAATTTATGGAACCTATTTTTTATAATAGACCTAGATAAACATCTTAACGATGTTTTTTTGTTGATTAATAGAAAAACTTTTGTTAGTATATTTTCAGGTGAAATTATGAGCTGGGATATAAATACATTACATATAGATTTAAATACATTAAAAAAAATAAATAATAAAATAATATTACCATCAAAAAAGATTACATGTGATAAGGGCATATTAGGTTTAAAAAAACTTATTTTCTTCGAAAAAATAAAATGTATGCCTTATAGTAAATTTTCTGAAAATATAATACAAACGTATAATATATTTTTATCTGCATACACTTATAAAAATATATTTGATGATAGCATAAATATAATGCAAAACATAAAAAAACCTAATGCTCCTATAATATTTCCTTATGACGATTTTGAAAACATTAACCCTCATGATTTAATGCATGATTTTTTTAAAAGTACTAATGTTAAATTATATAATTTATTTTGTAAGGCTGAAAAAAGAACTTGTTTTAATATTAATGAAAATTATGAAAATGATTTTATATTAATTGGAGCATTAAATAAAGCATATAACAACGTTAGTGGTGAAACACCAGAAATTACGTACTTTAACATGGCTCATGAATATGGTCATACAATATCTGGCATATATAACCACAAAAGAGGAGCTAGTTTTAATTTAGATTTAAGTGAACTTGAAAGTATATTCATTCAATTAATTTATAGTGATTTTATAAAAGATAATTTTTCTCTAAATAATTCTAATTCACTTAATATTGATTATTACCTACTTATAAATGAATACCTTAATAGTTATTGCTTTATTAAATCAATTATTAAACTTTTTAAAGATAACAATTTTCCCGCTAAAAATAAATTTACTAAAATAATACAAAACAATTTAAATCAGCAAAGATCAATGAAAGAAGTAATAGATGAATGCTTTGAATTTAATAATGAAATAACTTATATAATAAGCTATTTATTTGCTATTGAACTTTATAATATATATATAGTTGACAAAGACAAAGCGTTAGATATATTTTTTAAAATAATTAAGCTTTCTAATGATGATTTTAGATATGTAGAAAAGTTATTAACACCAAATAAAAATCTTACAAACTATGTAAGATCTTTAATAAAATAATCAATCATGTCAATTTCATCATGCAAAATTGATTGTATTCCATGACCGGGATATAATATAGTATCAATTGGATACTTTTTTATTTGCTGTAAACTAACAACCATATCTACCGGATTACTTTCTGGTAAATCTACTCTGCCTATAGTTCCTTTAAATATAAAATCTCCAACAAACATCATATTTTCTGATGGAAAATATATACTAATTGAATCATTGCAATGACCAGGATTAGAAATTATTTCATATTTCCAAGGGATATTTTTAAACTCATTTGGTTTTAATTTATAATATTTACAAACAGTATTTAATGCTCCTATATGATCTAAATGAGAATGCGTATATATTACAGCTTTTATATCATATGTTTTAGATTCCCTTATAATTAATTCAGCATTATCACCTGGATCTATTATAATAGCATTTTTACTATCACTAATTATATAACAGTTTGTTTTTAAATAGCCTACTTTTAATATTTTTACATTTAATTTTTCCATATATCAAGATTAGCAAGAATATTATATTTTGTCAAACAAAAAGAGTTAAATATTTAACTCTTTTATAAAGCTATTATATATGGATTTGCAAAAGAACCATTACCACCTGTTATTCTAACACTTGATTTTAAATAAAGTGTTGGTCTATGGTGGAAAACATCATAACTATGCCAATTAGTAGTACCTACTCTAACTTCTTTACTAATTCTCCATAAATGAGTTCCTAATTCAGAATCATTCCAAAGTGTATTAGCTGTATATTCATAATCATAATCTTTATACATCCAATTATTAGTTTTAATAGATTCATTATCATCATAATCGTAATTAGCATAAAGTGGATTAAAATTATAATAATTCCAATAACTTCGGTGAGCTGCAAATAAATAATCACTTGGTGTCATTAATCCTACATATTGTTTTGTAGTTAAATCATCTTCATATAATGTGAAATTGTATGGTTTTTTGTTATCGTCACTTACAATATTACCTATTTCAAATGTTGAATATTGAACCATATTTTTAGATGTTGCAGCCATACTATTATAATAATTATTTAAGGTTGTTTTTATATTAGATGTATTATATTCCCAACTACCGAATTTAACTCCATATATTCCAACATCTTTGATTATTTTAACTTTATATTCGCCATCTACAAAATATACTCCAAGTATTTGCCAGTATGCATTATTAAACCACACGTAATTGTTATTTGATCCTTGAGCTCCAGAGTAACGATAATTATTATCTTTAGCACTATACGCAACACTACTAGTATGTCTTATTAATCCAGTTGATGCAGATGTTGATGATTGTGAATTCATTAAATAATCATCGAAATATTTTGATATATATATTGTTCTATATGAATTGCCACTTACATTTCCAGCTGCATCTACTGCTGAATAATTATATCCTGCTGATAAATAATTATTTGTGTATGTGTGTGATGAAGCAATAGAACCGCCATTTCTTCTATAATAAGATATTCCACTTGTTGCATCAGATGAACTCAAACTAACACTAACATTATTATATGTCCAGTAAGTACCAGTATAACTTCCGCCGGCTGACATACTTACAGTTGGTGCACTTGGTGCCACTGTATCTCTTTTTATAACTTTGCTAGTTGAAGAAGTATTACCTGCATTATCAGTTGTTGTAAGTGTTACTGTTGTTCCTTTAGTGTCAAAAGTAATGCTAGTACGATTTAAACTACTAGTTCTTACTCCAGATCTATCATCACTATATCCACTTCTGGATAAACTAACATTTGATCTATACCAACTATTTGTACCCAGAGTTCCTGAAACATTTATCGTTCCCACTGTTGGTTTTACAGTATCTCTTTTTACTACTTTAGTCGTAGTTGATTTATTACCTGCATTATCTGTTGTTGTAAGTGTTACTGTTGTTCCACTAGTATCATAAGCTATGCTTGTATGAGATAAAGAACTAGTTTTAACCCCTGATAAACTATCACTATATCCGCTTCTAGTTATAGAAACAGTAGATCTATACCAATCTGAATACCCTAACGTTCCATTTAAATTTATAGTTCCTACTGTTGGAGCAGTTTTATCAATTTTCACATATATAGGTGTTGACCAAGAACTAGGATTACCTGCATTATCAATTGCTCTAACACAATAATATGTATCAGATTCATTTTCATAAGAATAATTTGAATCTAAATTATCTGTGACAGTTCCTGTACATCTAGAAGAATATTCATATCTAGCTATACCGCTTGTACTATCACTTGAATTAAAATCTTTTATGTATATATTATAATTTCTCCAAGCACTAGTATTAGTTACTGTTGTTCCTGTTAAACTATCTCTTGTTATAGTATAAGTTGCCGCACTTGGCCCTGTTGCATCTTTTTTTACTGTTGTAGTTTTAGAAGCGGTATTCCCTGCTTCATCAGTTACTGTTAGAGTAACTGTTGTTCCCGAAGTATCACTTGTTATAATATTATGACTTAAACTGGCACTAACACCTGATACTGTATCAGTTGAGCCACTCGTAGTTATAGAAACTGCACTTCTATAAAATCCATTTGTTCCTACTGTGCCACTTAAATTAATATTTCCTGGAACTGGTAATGTTTTATCTACTTTAATTATATTTGTACAAGTTGTAGATGTAGCATTATTAGCATTTGATGCAAATACACATAATATGTTATCTCCATTTTCTGTTACTGTGATTGTATCTTCTGTAAAAGATGTTGATGGACTACATACTTTATCATCTATACAATATCTTTTATTGTTTATAGCACTATCTAAAGGATCAGTTATTTTTACTTCTACTGGTACATCTGTTTTTGCCCATCCATTTTGATTTATTAATGATGTATCTGGTGACAAACTAATAATTGGTTGATCATTTACAACTGTATAAGTAACAGTTGTTACTGTTTCATGACCTGCCCTATCACTCGCTTTATATGTAACAAACTGTTCTCCTGGTGATGAAGTGTCAATTACATTAGGAGTTACTGTTACTTCACAATAATCTTTTGATGATACTGCATCATAACAACTAACATCTCTTAGTAAATCTACTGATTCATTTTGTGTTAATACTTTATTCTCTACTCCACTAATAACAGGAGCTTCTAAATCCACTTTAACCATTAATGATGAACTAGCAATATTACCTGCTTTATCCATTGTTGTAGCTGTTATAAGTGTTCCTTCAGTACTTGAAACAATCGAAGGAATGTTGACTATTGTTGTATCATGGCCTGAAATAGCATCTATTCCATCTGTTGCACTAACGGTTACTTCACTTGTATACCACCCATAATTACCTAAATCACCTGTAACAACAATTTCTCCTGGTACTGGCTCTTCTTTATCAATTTTTACCTTTGTAGAACAATCTAGTGTACTTGCACCATTAACATCAGTCGCAGATGCACAAACTACAGTTTCTCCACTATTAGTTACAGTTAAAATACCGTCATCCAAATTTGTTCTCGGTCCACAAATTCTATCATCTACACAATATTGTTTTTGACTAATACCTATTTCACTTGGATCAAAAACTGTTATATTGTAATTAACGTCTTGATTAGTCCAACCATGGACATTAGGATTAAAATCACTCATTAATTCTATGGCAATATCAGTTGTACTTTCTAAATTTTCTTGTGTAAGAAGTATTTCAGAAGTTATTTCTCTATTTAAATTACTTGCTTGATTTACTGGTAAATTTATATAAGTAACTTTCATTTCCCAACTTTGCGTTACCCCATCAGTAACATTAGTTGAAGATATTTCGTGATTATCAGCAAACTTAACTAAACCTTCGAAAGTAGTAATATCATAACCACTAATTTCTAATCCTGTTTTGCTATCTGTAACACTTACGAAATCTAAATCAGTATTCCAATTAACTATATTTCCTTCTGGATCAAATACTTCCAAAATTATCTCAGGTAATCTTTCTTCTGTTGAATATTCATAATTGTTTGATTCTACGGAAAAATAGACATTATAATTTTCTGTTGCCGTACTAGTATGATCATTTGCTATTAAATTAACGGACGAAATACTTTCGCTCGTTAAATTGTCAGCTCCCTCGGCAAAATTATCTATTGTCGCTTCTATTTTTAGTGGACTACCAGGAATAAACGTTAATTTATCAACCGTATTAGATCCTAAAAATATATCAGTTATTGATGGTCCTCCGAACCTAGGAGCTATAAAACTATAGGATACAGTTAAAACTATAACAAGCAAAAAGCCAATTGCTAAAAGCAATTTTTTCGGATGTTTTTTCGCTAATTGTTTTAATTCTGTAATTTTCATCTATACCTAAAATTCTCCATCTATACCTATCAAATTATTTTCTAAATCAAATAGTCCAATCACATACTTTTCTTCAGCGTTTACCCAAATATATTTATTTTCATATCCACTTTTATATATTAAAGTTCCTGATGCATTATTAATTTCTACTACAAAAGTATCATAACTGATTTTCTCTCCAGCATTAACTCTTCCAATTATGTCAAGAATTTTATCAAAATTAACATCTTTATTTGTAAATTCACTTAACTCATAACTATAGCTAACATTTTGTAATTCATCATTTTCATTAACTTCTGCTATTAATTTATTTTTTTCGTCTAATGACCAAGTATATATAAGATCTTCTTTTGTTGAATTAATACCTGTTATATCATCAATTTCTTTAATAGTATTATCAAATTTAATTTGATCTAAACACTCTTTTTTTTCACATAGGGCTTCTTTGGAACCACATCCAGTAATAAATAAAACTAAAGCAATAATGCTCAATATTTTTTTCATTTAAATACATCTCCTTAGTATCTTAAATTAATTTTATCATAAGAATTAATTTTAGTAAATAAAGACTACATAAAAAAACGTTTTTGTTGTTAAATATTATAAATTAATTTATAATATTTATAGGAAGCGATGGATTTATGAAAAAAAGTGGATTTATGGATGGAGCTTTTATAGCTACTGCTGCAATTATATTAACTAAAATTATGGGTGTTCTTTACGTAATCCCTTTTTATGCTATTATTGGAGAACGTGGCGGATCTTTATATGGATATGGATACAATATATATAATTTGTTTTTAATTATTTCATCTGCGGGAATTCCTCTTGCGATAAGTAAAATTACTAGTGAATATAATGCATTAGGTAAAACAAAAGAGAAATATTACATGTATTCTTTTTCAAGAAAATTTATTATTATATTTTCTCTAATATGTTTTTTTATAACTTTTTTTGGAGCTGAAATACTTGCTAATATAATTATAGGCGATATGACTGGTGGAAATACTATAGAAGATGTAACATTAATAATAAGATGTGTTTCTTTTGCACTTTTAATAGCTCCTATATTAAGCATTAATAGAGGCTACTTGCAGGGACATAAATTTATTGCCGCATCATCTCTTAGTCAAGTAATTGAGCAGGTATTTAGAATAGTAATTATAATAGTAGGAAGTTATCTTGCTATTGAAATATTTGACTTACCAGTAGCTACTGCTGTAGCAATAGCAGTGCTTGCTGCTGCTATTGGGGCTATCATTGGATATTTTTATCTTTTACCCAAAACTAAAAAAATTGATAAAAATACAGAAAAATTAGTTTTAACTAAAGAAGAGAAAAAACAAATTACTAAAAAACTTGCAATATATGTAATACCTTTTGTAGCAGTTAATTTATCTTATTATTTATACACTACTACAGATATGATTATAGTTATTAGAGTTTTAGATTATTTAAACTATAATGCTGTTGACATCGAACATATAAGTAGTATATTTACTACTTGGGGTAGTAAATTAATTGCTATAGTTACTTCTATAGGTACTGGACTAGTAATAAGTTTAATACCATCAATGGTAGCATCACATACAAAAAAAGATTATGATGCTGTAAATAAACAGTATGGTAAAACAATTGAAGTATTATTAATAATAATATTACCTTTAGCATTATTTTTGAGTGTTTATGCAACAGAAATATGGACAGTTTTTTATGGAGAAAGTCACTACGGACCTATAATATTTAGATACACATCTCTTGTTGCATTTATAGATTGTTTATATTTAGTAACTGGGTGTATACTGCAAAACTTGAATAAAAATAAACTCATATATATTACTATAATTTTAGGCTTAGGACTCAATGCATTACTTGATGCACCACTTATGATTTTATTTGAAAATTTAGGATTATATCCATTTTATGGTGCTATTACAGCTACATTAATTGGATATAGTATTTCAGTTTTTGTTGCAATGAAAAAACTGAAAGATGAAGAAAATATGTCATACAAATTTAGAAATATAGCCAAAAATATATTTACCACTATTTCAGTGCTAGTACCTATTAATATAATTTTATCAAATTTAATACAAAATATCGAAAGTAGAATTGCGTTAATATTAATATTAATATTATTTGGTGCAATATCATTTATTATATATTTCTTTATAAACAAAAAATTACTTGAGCGACTATTTGGCAAAAATTTCTTTAAAAAACTATTTAAAAGAAACTAATTTTTTGATATACTTTATATAGTAAAGGAAGATATACATGAATGTACTAACCATTATTTTTATTATCATTATTATACTAAGTACTTTAGCTCTTTTATATGTTATGACTTATAACAAATTACAATACTATAGAACAAGAATAGAAATTAGCGAGAATAATATTGATGAAACTATACGACATAAATATGATTTAATATGTGATATAAATGCTGATATTAAAAGCGTTATAACAAATAAGGATTATTTAAAAGAATATATCGATATGAAAAATCAAAGATTAACTAATTATGAAAGTGATCGTAAATTAGTTCAAGCAGTTAATATAATTAGAGAGCTTGTAAATGATCACAATAAACTTAATACTAAAGAGATTAAAAACAAATTAAATAAAATAAGAACTTTAGATGAAACATTAACATCTTCTAAAAATTTTTTTAATAAATATACTACAGAATTAAATCAAGTTATTCGAATATTTCCGACAAATATTGTTGCAAAGAACCATAAATTCAAAATTAAACCTTATTTTGATAATAAAAATATGCAAGACGCTGTGATTGATGATTTTAAATTATAATCTCCAATCTATGCCTTGCATATTTTTTTCTTTTAAATATATATTCGTTTTTGAAAAAGGTTTGCTACCAAAAAAATCACCTCTATGAACTGCTAAGGGGCTAGGATGCTTTGATTCTATCACAAAATGGTTCTCATTTGTTATTAGGTTCTTTTTTCTTTTAGCATTTGCTCCCCATAATATATAAACAATAGGTCTATTTATTTCATTTATTTTTGTAATGACAAAATCTATAAATATATTCCAGTTAAGTTTAGCATGTGCATTTGCACATCCTTCTTCAACAGTAAGTAAAGAATTTATAAGAAGCACACCTTCTTTTGCCCATTTGTTAAATCAGCAGTATTATTATTTATACCTAAATCACTATTTAATTCTTTAAAAATATTTTTAAGCGATGCTGGTACTTTTTTATCCATTGATGAAAACGCTAAACCATCTGCTATATTTTTACCTGGATAAGGATCTTGACCAATAATAATTACCTTTAAATTTTCGTGTGAAGTCAGTTTAAATGCTCGAAAAATATTTTCCTTAGATGGATAAATATTTTTACATTCATATAATTTTAGAATTTCATTATAAAACTTAATGAAATTTTTATCATTAAATATATCAAAAAGTACTGTATCCCAGCTGTTACCTATCATTTATGATATTCCTCATTATTATTAATTTTAAAAGCTCTGTATATTTGTTCTAGTAAAATTCCTCTAAAAAAGCCATGAGGAAATGTAAAATCTGAAAACGATATTAATTCATTAGCTTTTATTTTAAATTTTTCATCTACTCCAAAAGAAGATCCAATTATAAAAGTTATAACACTATTATAATTAAATAAATTTATTAAGTGAGAAGAAAAAGTTTCACTATTATATTTTTTACCTTTTATATCTAGAATAATATTATAATCACTATCTTTAAAAACTTTTTCTAGTGACATATTTTCCTTTTTTATATCTATTTCATCTTTTAAATTAATAATTTCTATTTTATGATACTTACCTAATCTTTTTAAATAATCATTGCATAATTCATTTAAATATCCTTCTTTTATTTTTCCAAAACATATTATTTTTATCATATTGTAAATACCTCACTTATTTCGTTTTGTTTGGCATATAAAATATTATTATATTCTATTTCATATTCATTTAATATATTTTCTACAGTATTTATAGCTATATTTGGATCATTGTTTTCTGCGCTTAAATGGATTAATAAAATATTTTTAGTTTTAGGACCTATAATTTTTGATAAGTAAAACCCTGCTTGACTATTAGATAAATGGCCAACATCACTTATAACTCTTTTTTTTAGCCACGATGGATATTTTCCATTTTCTAATAATTCTATATCATGATTGCTTTCCATAAATATTATATTACTATCATAAAAATTTTTAAAATGTTTTTGTTTTACGTACCCTGTATCTGTAATGTATGAAATTTTATGATTATTATATGATACCACGTAATTTTTTGATGTTGGTGTATCATGTGATGAATTTAGAGCCATTATTGAAATTTCATCTAAAACTAGTTCATCTTCAAAAATAATTAGTCTATCAAAATCTTTAAGTTTATCAAGTTCATAAAACATCTTTTGACTTATGCATAATTTAGCATTACTTTTTTTTAAAATATCCTTTAATGCAGATATATGATCTGAATGGGTATGCGTTATAAATATATAATCTATATCTTTAATATCTACATTTATTGATAATAAAGAAGAGGAAATATATTTATATGTTTTTCCTGCATCAAATAGCATTTTAATGCCATTAATTTCCATATAAATACTATTTCCTTTTGATCCACTACATAAACTACAAAATTTCATTTATCCCCCAAATATTATCTTATATGCATCATACGATGTATAAGCTCCTTTATAAGGCTCTCCTACAGTAAATTCCAAGTGTAAATGTGTTCCAAATGACCATCCTGTATTACCCATACCACCAATTTGCTGACCTGCTGTTACAGTATCACCAACGCTTACTTGTAAACTACCAGTAGCCATATGCATATACATTGAATAATAGTTATTACCATGATTTATTACCACATAATTACCTTGACCACCAGATCCCCATCCAGCTTGTGTAACTACTCCATCTGCAATTGCAAATATAGGAGAATTATATCCAGTACCAGAAAAATCTGTTCCTTCATGAATATATCCATCACGCCACTCACCAAATGGTGATGTAACTATTGCTCCTGGAAGTGTTGGAAGAGCAAACTGAAGTCCAGTATAAATATAACTACTACTAGAACCACCTCCATAATATGTAGGTCCTGTTGTTACTACTTTGTTAGTAACTTCTCTTATTACCACTCTTTCTGTAGCAATAATTTCCCTGGATTGTAAACCATTTGTAACTTTGTACTGCTGAGTTACTTTATCAAGACCTGTTACACCATCTTGAGTAACTTCATTATATGAAGAAGACTTAGTATTATCTACCACCGTTGTAGTAATAAAGTCAACTTCTACTTCTTCTATTTTTCTTACTTCATATGTAAAATTAAGCACAGGGTTAAGTAGTGTAACATTTACTGTTTCGCCAATAGAAAGTAATGTTTCTGAATTTCTAAACTTAGGATTTGCTATTAGAAACTCTTTTGTATTTAATTGGTTATCACTTGCTATAGTAGAAATTGTATCTCCAGATAAAACTGTATAACTATTTATCACTGCATTTGGTCCAAACAATAAATATTGAACAAGTTCGCTTGAATCAGTAAATATTTTTTCATTAACACTTATATAGTTTTCTTTAATAGAAATGTTTTCTTCGAAATACATTGCTTCAATGTATTCACCATATAAAATTATTTCTTCTTGAGTTCCATTAATATAATCATTATATATGTTAACATCAATAAAAGCATTTACAAATGTATCAATTGCTTCATCAAATATTTCTTTATTAAGTACGTTTAATGCAACATCTGATATATTTTCATCAGGTGATTTTATAGTAATAGTGTACCCCTTAATAGTAAAATCATCATAATCTTCAATTTGCTCATATACAGCACTAATATCTGATATATTTTCATTATAAGTATTAACTTTTACAATATTAAAATCACTGGGTGGATATACGTTTTCCACGCTATATGTATTTTTAATTTCTTGCTGCTCTGTGTTTATTAAATTATATAATTCTTCATCATCATTAATATATCCAAGCTCATTACCTTGTAAATATACTTTATATAAAGATTCTGCTTCATAAACTTTTTGCTCATAAAAATAATTTAATCCTAAAAGACCCGCAACTATTATTGTACATAAACTAATAGTAAAATATTTCATTATTCTCCTTCTTTCGCCATTTTTAACACATTTTTAAATGAAGCCATTGGCAAATCAAACAGTAAATCAACAGTTCCAAGACCACCCTTTCTGTGTTTTGCTATGGAAAGCTCAGCTGGCACTATTTTTTGATTTATATCTTTTTTCTCATAATAATCTTTACGATTAATAAATAATACCATATCGGCATCCTGTTCAAGTGACCCAGATTCACGTAAATCTGCAAGCATTGGTTGATTGCTTTCTCTTTTTTCTGCAGTTCTTGATAACTGAGATAACGCTATTACTGGTACATTTAATTCAAGAGCCATTGTTTTTAAACTTCTAGATATTTCAGAAACTTCAACTTGTCTTGATTCAACTCTTCTATTACCTGTTGAAACTAACTGTAGGTAATCTATTACTACAAGGCCAAGGCCTTTTTCTCCAGAAGCAAGTCTTCTACATTTAGCTCTTATTTCTCCAGATGTAATACCTGCATTATCTTCTATAAATATATTTGTTTCACCTAGATGATTTAATGCTTCATTATATTTTTTCCAATCATTTTCTTGCATATTTCCTGTTGATAATTTATATGAATCTATTTGACCAACTGATGCTATCATACGATTTACTAACATTTCAGCAGGCATTTCTAAGTTAAATACCGCAACAGCTTTTTTAGTTGTTGATGCAGCATATGTCGCCATATTAAGTGCCATGGCTGTTTTCCCCATCCCTGGTCTTGCTGCAAGAATTATAAGCTCGCCACCTTGAAAACCTGTTGTTATTTTATCAAAATCATAAAACCCTGTTTCAAGTCCTGTTATTACTTTTTTGCTCTTAGCTAGTTCTTCAAGTTTTTCTTGCGCTTTTCTAAGAACTTCATGAATAGGTCTAAAATCTCCGACACTTCTTGCTCTTACAACATTTAAAATGTTTTTTTCTGAAGTATCGAGTAAAGTATTTAAATCTTCTATTTCGTAAGAACTAGTAGCAATATCTGTAGCAGTTTCAATTAAATTTCTTCGCACTGCTTTTTCTTTAACAATAGCCATATAATGTTCTAAATTAGCACTTGTAACTACTGAATCTATTATTTCTGATAAGTAATCAAGTCCAACTTCGTTTAGTTTTTTTACTTTATCAAGTTCATATTTAATGGTAGTAATATCTATTGGACTGTTAACTTTATTAAGTTCACAAATAGCATTAAAGACAAGCCTATTTCTAGCATCAAAAAACATATCAGAATACATTTCTTCACATATACGACTTACATCATAATTATTTAAAAATGCTACTCCAAGAACACTCATTTCTGCTTCTAAATTTGAAGGCATTGCTCTAGCCATATGTTTCACCTACTTTACTAATACTATTTTTATATTAAATATTACTTTTTTGTGTAATTTTATTTCTACATTATGTGTACCCAAAGTATTTAAATGTTCACTTTCCATAATGCATTTTTTATCTATTTTATATCCTAATTTTTTTATTTGTTCTGCGATTTGTTTTGAAGAAATACTTCCGAACACTTTATCTCCAGCTCCAACACTTACTTTAAATTTAATTTCTTTATTATTTAGTTTGTTTTTTATTTCAGTTAAACTTTTAACAAGCAAATCTTCTGCCTGAGCTCTATCGTCTTTTTCATGTTTTAATATTTCACTACTTCTTTTACTATAAGCTACAGCTAATTTATTTTTAAATAAAAAATTATTAGCATATCCATCACTTACGTTAATAACATCATCTTTTTTTCCTTGACCCTTTACGTCTTTTAGTAAAATTACTTGCATAGTGCACCTCCATAAATGTATAAATATTGTATCATAATTCTATATAAATTAAAAGTAATTCACTTTTAATAAAATTAATTGCATGTTATACTAAATTTGGTGATACATATGTTAAAAAATATAATAAAAAAGGAAATTAAAAATTTTGACAAAAAATTATTTATTAAAATATTAATTTTCACTCTTATTTTTGGATTTATAATTCATGGGTATGGTTATTTTAATGTTGTTCATAGTCATGACAGTTTAACTGCATTTAATCAAAATGGAGATATTACTTGGAAAATTCAAATTGGTAGATTCATGCAAGCATTTAGTATAATGTTTAGAGGTTTTACCCCAGTGCCTTGGATAACCGGACTTCTCTCTTTAATTTATATGGGCATAGCTAATTATTTCTTAATAAAAGTTTTAAATATTAAAAAAATAACAAATATTTTTATAATACTAGCTATTTTAATATCTAGTGTTACATTTACAATTACTAATGCAGTATTTTTTCACGAAAATGATGCATTTATGCTGGGATATTTATTCGCTGTTTTAGCGGCATATACATTTAAAGAATATAAGTATGGTTTTATAATATCAAGTATTTTAATAATGATTTCTTGTGGATTTTACCAAGCATATTTAAGTGTTACTGCATTATTATTTTTACTAATATTAATTGATAAAATTTATAAGAAAAATAAATTTAAAGAAATATTCCTATTAGGTATAAAAGCTTTAGTAACGCTTGTTATCGGTTCTTTAATTTACTATGTAACTCAATCTATATTTGTAAATATATTTAATTTAGAAGTTATTACTTCTTATAATAGTGTTAACAATGCATATAGTATGTTTAATAGTTTATTACCTAATTTTTTACATACATATCTTTCTTTTGGTAGCTCTTTATTAATGCCATATGAAACTATTAATATATTAGTTATCATATTAAATGTTATTATCTTGTTAATAACTATTTATTTAACATATAAGACAACTTTTAATAAAACTACTATTACTAAAAACAAAATACTATATATTATTTTACTTATTTTAATACCACCAGCTTGCTGCATTATGTATATAGTTACTAATGGCTTATTACATGTTTTAATGATTTCTGCCGTTTATTTGTTTTATATCTATACATTTTATGTATTAGAACAAAACAAGGCTAATAAGGCTATAAAAACAGTCTTATATGTATGTTTTAGTTTACTAATTTTAAATAATTTTATATATGCAAATACCCTATATTATAATAGAGAAATTATTAATACAAGAACCTATGATGTAATGAGTAATATTAATTATGATTTAAATCAAATACCAGAATATAAAGAAGGAATATCACAAGTCTTATATGTTGGAAATATTGATGCTTTAGTAAGTAAAGATTTAACTCTTGATTACACACCATTAATATTAACTTATCCAAGAACTTATTTAGCTTATAATAACTATGTATTAGGTAATAAGTTATTAACTATAACAGATCAAGCTTTAATAGATAAATATACTTATCATGAAGATGTAGTAAATTTACAAACTTATCCAAGTAATGAATATATAACTGTAGTAGATAACATATTTATAATAAAATTATCATAAAAAAAAGCATTTATAAATGCTTTTTTTTATCTAACAAATGGTATTAAAGCCATTAATCTTGAATATTTAATTTGTGTTGCAATATGTCTTTGATGTTTAGCACATGCACCAGTCATTCTTCTAGGTAAAATTTTACCTTTATCATTAATATATTTATTAATAATCATTACGTCTTTATAATCAACGCTTTTTCCAGCACACATTTGACATATTTTTTTCTTTTTTCTAAAAAATTCCGCCATGTTTTATCTTCCTTTCTTTAAAACGGTAAGTCGTCACTTGAAAGTGTTATTTCATCGCCAAAGTTTTTATATGGGTCACTAGATACATCCGCAGTTGGAGCACTAGGTGCTGGCGCATCAAATGATGGCATATCAAATCCTTCATTTGAAGATGTTCTATTTCCAGAACCTGATCCAGCAAATTCAAAAGTTTCTACAACTATATCAGTTGTATATCTTTTAATTCCATCTTTTTCATAACTTCCGTTTTGAATACGTCCAGTTACTAAAATTTGAGATCCCTTAGTACAATATTTACTAATAACTCCTGCTTGATTACCAAATGCTACACAATTGATAAATTCTGCGTTGTTTTCACCATTACGGCTTCCTCTATCATTATTAACTGCTATAGAAAATCTTGTTACTTCTAAATTAGAAGCAGTCATTCTACTTTCTGGGTCTCTAGTTAATCTTCCCATTAAAAATACTTTGTTCATATATATCCACCTTCTATTGTTTTATTATTTTTCTAATTTAATAATTAAATGTCTAAGTACATTTTCATTAATTAAACATTTACGTTCGAATTCAGCTATAACTTCATTAGAAGCTTCAACAATCATTAAATAGTAAGCACCATTTAATTCTTTTTTGATTTCATAAGCAAGTTTTTTCTTACCTAAATCTTTGAATTCGATAACTTTTGAATCACCATTGATTAAAGCTTTTACTTCTTCAGATACTTTTTTAACAGCGTCATCTTCCATAGTAGTTTTAACAATATACATGATTTCATATTTTGTCATCTTCTTACACCTCCTCTTGGTCTATTGGCTTAGTAACTAATACTAAGCAAGGAGTAATTTCTCACTCGCAAGTATTATAGCAAATATCCCCTATTTTGTAAAGGATAAGACCATATATGTTTTCAACATTTATTACTCAACTACATAAGGATTATTCCAATTACCATTGCCAGTAACCATTACATCAGACTTTAATGATATTACTGGTCTAACTTTCGGTGCTCCACTTTGAAAGGCATCTTTTACTGTTATAGTTCCACTTGAAGTGACATAATTTATATATAAACGACTCAAATCGTATAATGAACCGCTATAATTTCTTGGAGTCATAGTCCAAAAATCAGTTCCCGTATTTAAAAAATTATTTACATTATTTGCTCCAGCTAATTTTGCCTCGTCAGCTGTAATTAAAGCAACTGGATATGTTAAACTGGCTATTCCATTACTTGAATCAGAAACTGTAAAAGAATCATATTTTTCTGAACATTTTAAAGTATATTCATTGGTAACTGTTCTTCCATAATATCCATAATCTGTAGAGTTAAATCCAGTTCCATTACCATTTCGGATTTCCGTATAATTTGATCTATCATTGCAAAATATATTATCTGCTATTAAGTTGTGATAACCACTATTTAAAAGATTTTCTTCATACCATTCATCGATATTAGTTTTTAATCTACTACTATATGAATATCCATGTCTCCAGTTTAATTGATACATATATCCAGCATATTCAGCTTTTTCCTCAGTAGTATTTATATCCATCCACCAAGCACTTACATATATATTAGTAAAATTTCCAGTCATTACAACTTTTTGGTCTTCTGTTGGAGCAACATTTCCTGTATAAATCATTCTTATTGATCCATCACCATTTATACGTATAATTCTCCAATAGAATCCTGCAAAATAAACCCAGTTATTATCAACAGCTCCTCTAAAATAATAACTAGTACCATAATTATCTTCTGCAGCATACATACCTTCATTGGTAGTAGCTAATTGTGAAAAGTCTGGAGTTGTTTTGGTTTCTATAACTTCTATTCCCATGTTATCAAATAATAAAGAAGCCATGAAAGGTTCTGCTATTCCTTCTTGTTGTAGTATTAACTCAGCTGTAAAATTTTTACCTTCATTTAATGTTTGAGGAACATCTAAATTAACAAATGTAAGTTTAATACTCCAATCTTGCGTTGTACCTGTTGTACTGTCTGTTGTACTTATTTCTTGCAATTCTTTAATAGCTATATTACCGCGGTGTGTTGTTACATCAAAACCATTTATATCATCGCCTGTTAGAGCATCTGTAACTGTTGTGTGATTAAGTCCTGGTATATTTGTCACTTCGTTACCATCTGGGTCAGTTACTGTTAATATTAATTCTGGAGTACTTTCGTTTTGTGAATATACAAAAGTGTTTTCTGTGATATTAAAATAAACATAATAGTTTTCTGTAGCACTTCCAATTGAAGCGGAAGCCTTTAAATTAGCATTTGAACTAGTACTAGCAGAAAGTGATCCATCACCTTCTGCAAAATTTGATAAACTTGCAGTTAAGTTTATCGGGCTTCCTGGAGTAAAAATTAAATTCTGAGATCTTTCAGATTCTAGCGATGCATCTGTTATGGCTGGACTAGATACAGATG
>CAYJFC010000002.1:0-70031 GCA_964369625.1 uncultured Muribaculaceae bacterium | reverse complement strand
GCTTTTATAGTTATAAATGAAACTAAACATGTATATAATGGAGTTATTAAATAATGGTTGTATATTAGAAAATACTTGGAATATATATATATTTATGATATAATATCTTTAGTTAAGAAAGGCGGGCACCGATGGGTTCCTGCTTTTGTTTATAAATGGAGGTAATATGAAAGAAGCTATTAGTAAGCTAAGTAGTTTATTAGAAGAGCCACTTAAAGGTCTTGATATTGTAGTAGATGATATTGAGTTTTATGAAAAAAATAAAAATAAATTTTTAACAGTAACACTTGATAAAATTGGTGGCATTGATATGGACACTATAGTAAATGCTAGTCATATAGTTAATAAGGTAGTTGATGAAATGAATTTTCCAGCAGATGACTATATACTAGATGTAATAAGTAAGGAAAGAGGATAAAATGAATAATAAAGATTTAATTAAAGCAATTGACGCAATTGTTTTAGAAAAAGGTATTGAACCAGATTTTATATATGACAGTTTAGAGTTAGCTCTTCAAACAGCATATAAAAAGAATTTTGATTCAAGAACAAATGTAAGAGTATATATAAATAGAGATAACGGAACTATCAAAGTATTTACATATAACATAGTAGTAGATGATTATGATGATGGTGAAGATGGAGAAGACGAAGAAGGAAACTTCATGATTATTCCACCTGAAATAAATCGTGATGCACAAATGCTTTTAGAAGATGCTATCAAAATTAAACCAGATGCTAAATTAGGTGATGAAATAGAAGTTGAAGTAACTCCTAAAGATTTTGGTAGAGTAGCAGCTGGAACAGCTAAACAAGTAGTAGTTCAAAAAATAAGGGAAGCTGAAAAAAATATTATCATTAGTGAATTTGAAGATAAACAAAATGAAATGATGATAGGTATGGTAGCTTTAGAAGATCAAAGAAATTTTTATGTTGATTTAGGTAAAAGTAGAGGAATACTTCCTAAAGAAGAAATTATACCAGGTGAAACTATTGAAATGGGTTCTAATATTAGAGTATATATAACTAAAATAGATCAAAATAATAAAGGTCCATTAATACTTTTATCTAGAAAACATTATGGTTTTGTTAAAAGATTATTTGAACAAGTTATACCTGAAATGGTTAATGGAGATGTAATACTTGCATCATGTGTTAGAGAACCAGGTGTTAGAAGTAAAGTAGCGGTATACTCTGTAAATGATAAAATAGATCCAATTGGAGCATGTATTGGTGAAAGAGGAACTAGAATAGCAAATATCTTAAAAGAACTTGCTGGTGAAAGAATTGATTTAGTACTTTATAGTGAAAATGCTGAAGAATATATTAAAAATGCTATGAGTCCTGCTAAAGATGTAATAGTAAATATAACTGATCCAGAAAAAAGAGAAGCTTTAATAATAGTAAATAAAGATAATTTAAGTTTAGCTATTGGTAAAAAAGGAAGTAATATTAAACTTGCTAGTAAACTTACAAGACATAGACTTGAAATTAAAACAATGGAAGAGATACAAGAAGCTGGAAATAAATAGGAGAAGCTATGAAAGAAAGAAAAATTCCTATGAGAATGTGTGCAGTATCGCGTGAAAGATTACCTAAAAAAGATCTTATAAGAGTTGTTAGAACAACTGACAATACTTATACAGTAGATTTAACAGGTAAAGTTAACGGTAGAGGTGTATACATTAAAAATGATTTAGAAACTTTTAAGAAAGCTAAAGCTAAAAAAGTTTTTGATAGAGTATTTGAAGTAACTTTAAGTGATGAAATATATGATGAACTTATAAAGCTTGGAGAAAACAAATAGAAGAAAGGTGGAAACAACTTATGACAGTAAAAAATTATGCAGAGGATGTAAATTTATCAGTAGCAGAAATATTAAAACAATGTAGTTTACTTGATATTAAAGTAACAAATGGAGGAGATGTTTTAAGTGAAGATGATATAATAATGCTTGATAGTGCAACTAATTTAATATCTACAGAAAATGAAATTACATTTGATGAAGATGAGGAAATTGAAGAAAAAGTAGATGAAATTATTACTCAAAATAATATAAGTAGTACTATTAGTAAAAATACATCAAATAAACAAAAGTTAAAGAAAAAAGAAGCTTCGAAAGAAGAATTTAAAAATCTAAAAAAAGAAATGTATAAAAATAAAAGTAAATTACAAGCAAATTCAGTAGATGAAAATGTGGTAGTTTATAAAGAAGGTATGACTTTATATGAATTTGCTGAAAATATTCAAGTTAATCCAGCAGAAATTATTAAAAAATTAATAACTCTAGGATTAATGATAGGTATAAATGATGCACTTGAATATGAAGTAGCAGATATGCTTGCTTCAGAATATGGTAAAAAACTTAAAAATGAAGAAAGTCAAAATGTTGCAAACTTTGAAGAATATGAAATATTTGATAAAGAAGAAGATTTAGTTAAAAGACCTCCAATTGTAACAATTATGGGTCATGTTGATCATGGTAAAACAAGTTTACTTGATTATATTAGAAAATCTAGTATTACAACAGGTGAAGCTGGTGGTATAACGCAGGCAATTGGTGCTTATCAAATAGATCATGAAGGAACTAAAATAACATTTATAGATACTCCAGGACATGCTGCATTTACTGCAATGCGTGCTAGAGGAGCTAGTGTAACAGATATAGTTATTATTATAGTTGCAGCAGATGATGGTGTAATGCCTCAAACTAAAGAAGCTGTAGAACATGCTAAAAATGCAGGTGTACCAATAATAGTAGCGGTTAATAAAATAGATAAACCAAGTGCAAACCCAGAGCGTGTTATGACTGAGCTTGCTGAGCTTAATATAACTCCAGAATCTTGGGGTGGAGAATATCCATTTATAAATATATCAGCACTTACTGGAGAAGGAATACCTTACTTACTTGAAACTATAACAACTATTTCAGAAGTTAATGAATACAAAGCAAATCCTAATAGATATGCTATCGGAGCTGTAGTTGAATCTAGAAAAGATAAAAATGTTGGTGGAGTAGGAGCTTTCTTAATTCAAAATGGAACACTTAGAATAGGAGACCCTTTAGTAGTAGGTTCATCTTATGCTAAAATTAGATCTATGAAAAATGATTTAGGAGAATCTATACTTGAAGCAGGTCCTGGAACTCCAGTTGAAGTAACAGGTCTTACTGAAAATCCATCTGCTGGTGATAAATTTATGGCTTTTGAAACTGAAGTTGAAGCTAAAAAAGTTGCATCAAAAAGAAAAGAACAATTAAAACTAGAACAAAATATTAAAAAACCTATTACTTTAGATGATTTATTCTCTGGATTAGGTGATGATGCTAAAGAAGTAAATGTTGTACTTAAAGCTGATGTTCGTGGTAGCGAAGAAGCTGTAAAAAGTTCACTTGAAAAAATTGATGTTGCTGGTGTAGCTGTTAAAGTTATTCGTAGTGGAATAGGAGCAATTACTGAAAGTGATGTAGTACTTGCATCTGCTGGTAATGCACTAGTTATAGGATTTAATGTTGTAGAAAATGTAGGAGTTAAAGAAACAGCTAAAGATTATGGTGTTGAAATTAAACTTTATACAATTATTTATAAATTAATAGAAGATATGGAAAAAGCAATGAGTGGTATGTTAGATCCTGAATTTGAAGAAAAACCATTAGGTGAAGCCGAAGTTAGAAAAATATTTAAATTCTCTAAAGTTGGAAACATAGCAGGTAGTTATGTTACTGATGGTGTAATTAAAAATGGCGCTAGCTGCCGAGTAGTACGTGATGGTAAAGTAGTTGCAGAAACTAAAGTTGCAACAGTTCAAAGAGAAAAAGATAATGCAAAAGAAGTTAAAAAAGGCTTTGAATGTGGTATAACACTTGAAAATTTTGATGATATTAAAGAACGTGATATTATTTCATGCTTTGAAATGGTTGAGGTAAAAAGATAATGGCTAATCATAAAATAGCTAGAATAGCATCAGATATTACAAGACTTGTTAGTAGTATTATACTAACAGAGGCAAGAGATGAAATATTAAAAGAGATTACTATTACTGGGTGCACTGTTACAAATGATTTAAGTTATGCAACAATTTATTTTACATCTTTTATGGATATGGAAGTAAAGGATTTAGAAAAAGAAGTTAATGAAGCATCACATTTCATACGTGGTAAATTATCTCATGAACTTGATATAAGACATACTCCTAATTTAAGATTTGTATATGATAAATCCATTGAATATGGTAATAATATTGAAAAAATAATTGAAAAAATACATGAAGGTTAATATGAATGGTTTTTTAGTTATAAATAAGGAAAAAGATATGACTAGTAGAGATGTGGTTAATAAACTTAACCACATTTTTGCTACTAAAAAAATAGGTCATACAGGTACTCTTGATCCACTAGCAACTGGAGTGCTTGTTATGTGCCTTGGAAGATATACTAAACTAGTAGACCTTATTACTGGATATGATAAAACATATATAGCAAAAGTGAAATTAGGAGTGCAAACTGATACACTTGATATTACTGGCAATATTTTAGAAGAAAATAATGTATTTACTACAAAAGATAAGGTAGAAGAAGTTCTTAAAAGTTTTTTAGGTAAAAGTAATCAAGAGGTACCTCTTTATTCAGCTGTAAAAATAGATGGTAAAAAATTATATGAATATGCTAGAAATAATGAGAAAGTAGTACTTCCAGTAAGAGAAATAGAAATAAATTATATCAAACTATTAGAATTTACAGAAGATGCTTTTACATTTGAAGTAAGTGTAAGTAAAGGAACATATATTAGAAGTTTAGTAAGTGATATATGTAAAAAATTAGGTGTAATCGGTACAATGCAGGAACTTACTAGAACAAAGCAAGGTAACTTTAATATAGAAAATAGCTATACCTTAGAAGATGTGAAAACTAATAATTATAAAATGCTTGATTTAGAAGATTGTTTGGATTTTGAAAAAATCAATTTGACGGATGAAGAATATTTTAAAGTTAAAAATGGAGCTAAAATAACTTTTGATTTACCTGATAATAAATATTTTATGGTTTATGAAAATAAAATAATAGCAATATATGAATTTTTTGCAGGTTTAGGAAAATTATATATTATGCTTAAAATCACTAATGAATAGTGATTTTTTTATTGATAGATATCTAATTTACTTGCCAAAATCCACCTTTATAATGTATAATTAAAAGTAAGGAAAATAGGAGTGGGTTTATGCGAAAAATCATTGCTAGTTTAGATGTCGGCTCTAATTATATAAAATTAATTATTGGTGAAATATTTAAAAAAAAGCTAAATATTTTAACTTGCATAGACGTGCCAGCTAGGGGAATTAAAAATGGTTATATAGTTAATCCTGAAAGTGCTATAGTTTCCTTTAAAGAAGTTTTTAGTAAGGCTTCTGATATCATGGGGATGCCAGTAAATAAAGTGGTGGTAAGCATTCCAAGTTATAATACAAAATGTTTTTATTCTGAAGGTAGTACATCTATTAATGGTGTGGATAAAGTAATTAATCATAAAGCTATTACTAGGTCAATAGAAGCAGCAGTGTATAACAGAGTTCCAGATAATCATGAACTTATAAGTGTCTTGCCAACTAGTTTTATAATAAATGATGTAGATAAAGTAGCATCACCCATAGGAGCAATTGGTGAAAAATTAACAGTTAAAGCTGTTAGTGTTATAGCTCCAAAAAATAATATAATATCACTACTTAAATGTCTTGAAAAAGTAGATGTGCAGGTAGTTGATACAGTAGTGGGGCCACTGGCAGATTATTATGAATTTAGAAAAGAAATTAATAATAATGAAGTTGGAGCAATAGTTAATATAGGTGCATCTAAAACAGAAGTATCAATATTTAACAAAGGAATTTTAACAAATACAGAAGTTCTTGATGTTGGCAGCAATAATATTGAAGCAGATTTTGCTTATATGTATAAGATATCAAGAAAAGATGCTATTTATATAAAAGAAAATTTAGCTCTTGCCCATAAATCAATGGCACAGGCTAATGAATCTGTAACTTTTACTAATAAACAAGATGATTTAGTGAAAATAAATCAATATGATGCAAGTGAAATTGTTAATGCAAGACTTGTGGAAATGCTGAATTTAATAAAAAAACAAATAAATCTCTTAACAAAAAGGGAAATTAGTTATATAATGGTTACAGGGGGCACAACAGAACTTAAAGATTTTAATATTTTATTAGATGAAGTGTTTAACAGAAAAGCTAAAATAGCTCATGTTAATGAAATTGGTATTAGACATAATAAATATTCAGTAGCAGCTGGTTTAATAAAATATTATTATAGTAGATTAAAGTTACGTAATGCTGACTTTTCAATATTTGATATTGATCAGCAAGAAGAATTAAGTGGATTACATAGAAAAATAAATTTATCAGACAATTCATTATTAGGTAAATTGTTTGGATATTTTTTTGATAGTTAGGGAGGATACATTATGAATGGATTAGAAATGGACCAAATTGCCAAGATTAAAGTTATTGGTGTAGGTGGCGGTGGCTGTAATGCAGTTAATCGTATGATTGAAGAGGGAGTTAAAAGTGTTGAGTTTTATGTTGTAAACACAGATTTACAAGTTTTAAACGCATCACAAGCAGATAATAAAATACAAATAGGTAAATCAATTACTGGTGGAAGAGGAGCAGGTGCTAATCCTGAAGTAGGAAGAGCTGCTGCACTTGAATCAAAAGCTGAACTTGAAGAAGCTGTTAAAGGTGCTGATATGGTATTTGTTGCTTGTGGACTTGGTGGCGGAACTGGAACAGGAGCAGCTCCAGTAATAGCTGAAATTGCTCAAGAAATGGGTGCTTTAACTGTAGGTATCGTTACTAAACCATTTAGATTTGAAGGTAAAAAGAGAATGGAAAATGCTCTTTTAGGTCTTGATGAATTACGTAAAAATGTAGATACATTAATTATTATTCCTAACGATAGATTAAGAGATATAATAGATAAAACAACTAGTTTTGATGATGCATTTAAAGAAGTAGATAATGTGCTTCATAGAGGTGTACAATCAATTTCAGATTTAATTGCTGTTACTGGTATTATAAACTTAGACTTTGCTGATGTTAAAACAGTAATGGAAAAAAGTGGAACAGCTATCATTGGTATTGGATGTAATGCTGGAGAAAATAGAGCTATTGAAGCTGCGAGACAAGCTGTTGCTAATTCGCTTTTAGAAGCAACTATTGACGGAGCTACTAATGCTATAGTTAATGTTACAGGTGGTAAAAACTTAACATTATTCGAAATTGAAGATGCTGTAGAAACAGTTAGAGAAGCAGCTAACTCAGATGTTAATATTATATTTGGGGCCATTAAAAATGAAAATCTTTCTGAAGAAGTTATTGTAACAGTAATTGCCACAGGATTTGACGATCAAGTAGGAGAAGAAGCTTTATTTTCAAATGAACTTCCTAAAAGAAGAAGAGAAGTAGCGAATGATGATTTTGATATTCCTCCATTTTTAAGAAATAGTGAATTTTAAGAAGATATTATATCTTCTTTTTTTATGAAATTTTACATATTTTATTTCCTATAAGTGACAAAATATTTTTATTTATAAGTATAAAATAAAATAGGTGAGGCAAATGATATATTTGGATTTATTATTTATACTTAATTTTTGTTATGACTTTTTATTACTTGTTACCATTAAAATTGCTTTAAAAAGAGTTGCTAAATTAAAAAATATTATAATTGGATCTTTATTTGGGGCTATATTTTCATTTATTATATTATTAAATACTAGTGAAATAATATTAATAATATCTAAAATATTATCTGGAACTATTATGACTATTATTACATTTAATTACAAAAATATGAAACACACTATTACTAATTTGATGTATTTATATATGACAAGTACTATTTTAGCAGGATTTATGCATTATTTATCACGGTACTTTAAAAATGACTATATGATTAATACTTTATTATTATTTTTGTTATCACCTTTAATTTTAGTAATATATGTTTATCAAACAAAAAAGCTAAAAAGTAAACAAATATTATCATATAAAGTTAAAGTAGTATTTAAAAATAATAAAAATTTATTATTAGATGGTTTTATAGATTCAGGTAATAAATTAAAAGACCCTGTAACAAATAAATATGTAATTATCGTTGATAGGAAAATATATAATAATAAAAATCCTATATATGTACCATTTAAGGGGGTGAATAAAACTGGTTTAATTGAATGTTTCTCTTTAAAATATATAGAAATTAATAATAAAAAATTTAATAATTATCTACTAGGAGTTAGTAATGAAATTATTAATCTAGATGGAAGTAACTGTATTTTAAATTATAAATTAATGGAGGATTTAAATGTTTAAAAAAATACTTATGTACTTAAAACTTAAATATAATGAACTTTTTTTTGTTGGTGCAACGGATAAACTTCCACCTCCTTTGACAAAAGAGGATGAACTGAAATACTTAATATTATCTAAAAATGGTGATGTAGATGCAAGAAATATACTTATTGAGCATAATTTACGTTTAGTAGTATTCTTAGCAAAAAAATTTGAAAATAGCATATATGATTTAGAAGATTTAGTTTCGATAGGGTCCATAGGTTTAATTAAAGGAATTAATACGTATAAAATAGATAAAAATATTAGGCTTGCTACCTATGCTTCAAGATGTATATCTAATGAAATATTAATGTTCTTAAGAAAAAATAAAAAGAAAAAAATAGAAATGAGCTTAGATGAAGCATTAAATTATGACGCAGAAGGTAATGAACTAAGACTTGAAGACATTTTGGGAACTGATGTTAATTTAGTTCCAGATGAGTATCAAAAAAATGTGGATAAAAAAGATCTTGAGAGGGAAATAAGTGGTCTTAAAAATAGAGATAAGGAAATTATGACTCTAAGATATGGACTTAATAATACAAAAGAATATACTCAAAAAGAAGTAGCTATTATGCTAGGAATAAGCCAGTCATATATTTCCAGGATAGAAAAAAAGGTTATCAAAAAATTAAAGCAAACTATGAATAACTAATGTAAACATAAAACTAGAAAAAACTAGTTTTTTTTCTTTGTTATGTGATATAATTTTATTAGTAGGTGAGACAATGAAAAAGTTGAGTTATATATTTTTAATAGTAATGAGTTTTTTAGTTATAAATAATGTTAGTGCAGAAGAAAAAATGGTGGTTTGTAGTTACAAAAATGAATTTGAAGAAAAAAATCAAATTATAGCAGGAGAAAATTTAACACAAGAAATATATATATATTATGATATTACTAGACAAACTAATGTTGTGTACAATTATGAACTTTCGGTTAAATTATATGATGATAGAGTAGTTTCATATGGCAAAGGAATAGCTTTTGATAGAACTTTTTCTATTAGATATGAAGGAACTGGCGAGCTTTTTGAAATCAGTGGCCAAAATGAATTATTCGATTGTCCTGATTTTGGATATTATGCACATAGTTTTTATGGTGAACCAGAAATGAATCAAAATGCTATATGTTATGATAATAATGGGGAATGTGAAGCATATGGTTCTTTTAGTGAAAAAAGTACTGCATCTAATTTAATTAATGATTATCAATCTGAAATAGATAATCAAATAATAAAGGTAAATAATATTATAGATGAGTATAAAAAAGATTCAAGTATTATAGCTAACTTAAAAGAAAATTCTGATGAATTTCAAGATGAAAATTATTCCAAAAAAATAATTTCAGAAATATATTCAGATACGTATTTAGAATATGCAAATAATTTTCCTGTATATGCAACTGAATATTTAAAAGTCAAATTATCTATGGAAGGTAATGTAGAAGAACTAGTTTCTAATTTTATAATTTCGTCATTACATTCTTTTTGGGATGACCTTATAGAGGCTGTGAATAACAACCCAGGAATTGATTCTGTAACTGCTGAAAAATTAGTAACAATTATTACTGAAGAAAAAAATCAATTGACTCAAAATTTTGTAACTGACAATATGAAAGATTATTTAACTAATGTCAATGGTGAAGACTATTATATAGATGATTTAATTGGTGAAGCATTTGATGATTGTGCATCTCTTTTAGGAGAATCTGCAAAATGGTTTCAATTAATACTTGATATAATGAAATATGTAGCAATAACAGCATTGGTAATATTAAGTATAATGGATTTTTTAAAGTCAGTAGCTGCGCAAGATAATGATGCTCTTAATAAAGCTTTTAAAACGGTTACTTTAAGACTTGTATACACAGTTATTATATTTTTTATTCCAATTATTTTAAATTTCGCATTTACATTAGTGGGGATTTATCCAAGTGATGATTGTTTGGAAAATGCTAATCCTGTAGTGGAAGAAGTTAAGGAGCCGGATTATAATGCACCAGATGGAACTGGAATAGAAGCTCCTCATACAGCGTATTAATAAATTAACTATAAGTGTGTAGTTTAATTATAAAAAAGAAAAGAGGTGAAAAAATGAAAAACATTAAATTAATATCAATGGCATTATTTGTACTTTTAATGATAACAGCGTGTGGTGGGAAATCTTTAACATGCAGTATGGAAGAAGAATTATTAGGTGATATTACAGTAACAATGGATTTTGATTCTAATGATGAAGTTAAAACAGCTAAAACTGTTACTACTATGGATTATGGTGTAGAACCTACTAAAGAAGATTTAGAAGAATTGTGTGAAGCTTCTGAGGAAGAAGGTATGACTTGTAAAGCATCAAACGATGGAACAGAAATTACTTTAGAACTTGAAATAGATTATACTAAATTAAGTGATGAAGCTAAAGAAGAAATGGGATATGAAGATACTGGTTATGAAGCAATGAAAAAAGATGCTGAAGAAAACGGTTTCGAATGTGAATAAAAATGAATTAATCCTTTCACAATATTGTTGAAAGGATTTTTTTATGTCAAATTATAAAGTAAATATAAGTGGAATAAACACAAATGAATTAAAAGTTTTAAAAAATAAAGAAATAATTAAATTATTTGAAGATATGAATAATGGAGATGCTTTAGCAAAAGATAAACTCATAGAAGGTAATTTGAAATTAGTTTTTAGTATACTTAAACGATTTAACACTGCCGCTGTAAATGCAGATGATTTATTTCAAATAGGTGTTGTTGGATTAATTAAAGCTATTGATAATTTTGATTTAAGTTATGGATTACAATTAAGTACATATGCAGTGCCCCTTATAATGGGAGAGATGAAACGTTTTATTAGAGATAATACATCATTAAGAGTTTCTAGAAGTATCAAAGATTTAGCATATCAAATACTTAGATTTAATGATGAATATTTAAATATTAATGGTCATATTCCAACAACTGATCAAATAGCTTCAGCTCTTGGAATAGAGGTATATCAAGTTGGTTATGCACTAGACTCTTTAAAAGATCCTATATCAATATTTGAACCAATATATAATGATGGGGGAGATACGATATATTTGCAAGATAAAATAGCAGATATAAAAGAAATAAGTAGTAATAAAGATATGTTAATAGCAATGCGTAAAGCTTTAAATGATATTAAACAAAGAGAAAAAGATATTTTGATTAAAAGATATATAGTTGGTAAAACTCAAACAGAAATAGCTGAAGAACTTCAAATTAGTCAAGCGCAAGTATCAAGAATAGAAAAAAGTGCTATAAAAAATGTAAGAAAATTAATAAATTAAATATAATTAAATAGGTGATTATATGAATTTAAGTGAACTTCAAAAAAAAGATATAATAAATATGGAAACAGGATATAATTTAGGTCGCATAGTTGATGTTGAAATTAACTTAGAAGGTAAAATATTAAGATTATCAACGGAACCCAAAAAGTTTATGAAAAAATTCATAAGAAGTGCAGATAATATTATAGAATTTTCCTCGATAGTTAAAATAGGAACTGATGTAATATTAGTTAAATAATTTTAAAATATATGTTATAATATATACATGAAAAAAAAGATTTTTATTTTTAGTTTTATAATTATAATAATTGATCAATTAGTTAAAGTGCTAGTGGAAAATAATTTACATAGTTCTTTTATTATAATTGATAATTTTTTTTCGTTTTCAAAAGTATATAATACGGGAGCAGCCTTTAGCATTTTTACAGATCAAAGATGGATGTTAATAATAATAAATATATTAATATTAGGATACATATTATATATGATAAAAAATTTTAAACAATCTATTAGAAATACACTTGCATTTTCCTTTATAATAGGGGGATTGATAGGGAATTTAATTGATAGAATAGTTTATGGACATGTAATAGATTATATAAAATTAGTATTTGGTAATTATCATTATCCTGTATTTAATATAGCAGACATGGCCGTAGTAGTAGGTGTTATACTTTTAGTTATAGCAATAATAAAAAAGGAAGATGTATATGAAAATAGTAGTAAATGAAAAAGGAAATAGATTAGATAAATATATAGCAAGTAATACTGATTTATCAAGAAGTTTAATTGAAAAATTACTTGATAATGGTAATGTGCTTGTTAATGATCAAATAAAAAAATCATCATATAAAGTTAATTTAGACGATGAAATAGTTATAGATGAAAATTTTAAAAAGGAAGTTAAATTAGAAAAAAATGAAATACCTCTTGATATTGTGTATGAAGATGAAGATATTTTAGTTATTAATAAGCAAAGTGGACTAGTTGTTCATCCTGGTTCAGGAAATAGAACTGATACGCTTGTAAATGGTCTTTTGTTTTATACTGATAATTTATCAGCAGAAGGTGGAGCAGATAGAGCGGGAATTGTTCATAGACTTGATAAGGATACTAGTGGGTTAATGCTTGTTGCAAAAACAGATAAAGCACATGTTAAATTGTCAAATGATTTTAAAGACAAAAAAATTAAAAGAGAATATGTAGCTCTTATAAATGGCGTTTTTCCTAGCCAAAGTGCTAAAATTGATGCACCAATAGGTAAAAGCAGTAAAGATTTTAGAATGCAAGAAATAAAAGATGGTGGAAAAAAAGCTATCACTAATTTACACGTAGAAAAAAGATATAAAAAACACACATTAGTTAGATTGTCTTTAGAAACTGGTAGAACACATCAAATAAGAGTTCACTTAGAATATATAGGATATCCAGTATTTAATGATCCAGTATATAGTAAAAATAAAGCAACAAAGTTTGGACAATTTTTACATTCTACTAAAATAACGTTTGCACATCCTATTACTAATGAATTAATGCAATTTAATTGTGATATGCCTAAAGAAATGGCTGATTATATTAAACAATTAGAAGATTAGCTAAAATATAACAAAAAGTCCAGTATAAAAAATAAAAAAATGGTAATGTACACATTAATGTTCTATAATTATTTTTATATAAACGAAATGAAAGTGTAGTAAAAAAGATGAGAATAAAAAATATAGATAAAAGTGTAGTTATATAGTTTTGGAAGACAAAATAAAATAATGGAATACTTAATAGCAAAATATAAATTGAAATATAGTAAAATAAATAATATTCACGTAATTTTTTATCTATAAATATAAAGTTAAGTGTAGAATAAGAAAAAATAAAAAATGTTAATATATAAATTATCATATATATAATCATAGGCACCGTCCTTAACAAAGTATATGAAATAAATATTAATATATGACGGAGGTTTTATGGAAACAAAAATAGTTAATGCTAAAGATCAAATAGTTATGGGATTAGTTCATTATTTAGTTACTAAAGAGAACTATTCACCAATTGTAGTGCAAGGAGCCAAAAATGAAATTTGGCTTGAAAATTTATCCGCTAAATATAAAGTAATTAGAATTAATAGCAATTATATTCATAATGATGAACAGTATGAATTTGATGTATTTAAAGTAAAACATGTAATTAAACAAATAAAAAAAAGAACATTATCTTTTAAATTAAATGCACTAAATATATGTCTTGACTTAGCAGAAAGAGTTGATGTTAGAAATATAAAAAATGTTGATACTATTAAAGTACTAGATAATAAACATTTAGTTAATAATGAAACTTTGAAAACTGCATTTCCTGATATAAAGGAAGACTCAATAAAAGCTGTAGAAAACTTTGATTTATTTGTAAATGCTACAAATGATATAAATGATAAAACTGAAAAAGAAAATAAAATATTTGAAGAAGTATTTAGTCCTAAAAAGATCATAGTAACAAACATAATAATTGCTCTATGTATCATAATGTTTTCCTTAACTTATATATTAGGCGAGGGTCCTACAAATATTTTGACTTTACTTAATTTAGGGGCTAACAACGGTCTATTAGTTAAAAATGGTGAATTTTATAGGCTTATAACATCAATATTTTTGCATGCTGGAATTATTCATTTACTTGTTAATATGTATTCACTATATATTGTTGGTAACCAAATTGAAACATACTTAGGGAAATGGAAGTTCTTAGGTATATATTTGTTAAGTGGTGCAAGTGGTAGTTTGTTAAGTGTACTGTTTAATCCTGAACTTAATGTTTCTGTAGGTGCAAGTGGAGCTATTTTTGGTTTGTTAGGGGCATTATTATATTTTGGATACCATTATAGATTATATTTAAATGATGCATTAAAAACTCAAATAATACCAATAATATTAATAAATTTATTTATTGGATTTAGTATTAGTGGTATAGATAATGCAGCTCATATTGGTGGACTAATTGGTGGCTATTTAGCGGCAGTTGCATTTGGAGTAAGAGGAAAAAGTGATAAAAAAGAATCCATAAATGGATTTATTGCTCTTGCACTTTATTTTGCATTTTTAGCCTTTATGTTATTTAGATAGGAGTTTTATGATAATTAGTATTTTAATTTTAATAGCTGCATTTATAATTTTGATAAAATCAGCAGATTATTTTGTATCAGGAGCTAGCTCTTTGGCAAGTCATTTTAAAGTATCAAAAATGGTTATAGGTCTTACTATAGTAGCTTTCGGTACAAGTGCACCAGAGCTTGCTGTAAGTGTGCAGTCACTTATAAACGGTTCAGGAGACTTAGTATTAGGTAACGTAATAGGTAGTAATATAATTAATATACTATTGATACTAGGTATATCTAGTTTAATAGTACCGATTTCCATTAAAAGTAATACAATTAGAAAAGAAATACCTATATGTATTTTGGTAACAATATTATTATCTGTTTTATTTTTTGATATATCTTTAAGTGGAAGTACACAAAACATGATATCTAGATCAGATGGAATAGTTATACTTTTATTTTTTGCAATATTTGTATATTATTTATTTAGTATTATGAGAAATAAAACAGTTGATGAACTTCCAGAAGAAAATAATACTAGTTTATTAAAAAGTATTTTAATGACAGTAGCAGGAATTATATTAATTATTATATCAAGTGATTTAGTAGTAAATGAAGCGGTTAATATTGCGCATGTATTAAATATTAGTGAAAGAATGATATCTTTAACAATAATTGCATTTGGAACGTCACTTCCAGAATTAATAACTTCAATAGTTGCAGCTAAAAAAAGAGAACAAGATATTTTAGTTGGAAATATTATTGGAAGTAACATATTTAACATATGTATTGTTATTGGTATACCTTCAGCATTAATAGGAAGTATTATTCCAAGTGGTTTTTCATTAATTGATTTTGTGATTTTTATATTGTCAGCAATATTATTATTTATATTTGCAAGAAGAAAATCCGCTATTAAAAGATATCATGGTATAGCAATGTTAATTTTATTCGCATTATATTATACAATTATAATTATTTAAAATAAAAACCTAATTTAGTTTCTAAATTAGGTTATATTTTTCTATAAAGTCCAACAGCTATTCCAAGTATTGTAACATTTTTTAAAATAATAGGAGACATAGTATCATTTTCTGGTTGTAATCTAAAATGATCACTTTCTTTATAAAAAGTCTTAAGTGTTACTTCATTGTTATCATTCATAGCAACAACTATTTCGCCATTTTTAGCTATACTTTGTTTTTTTATTATAACAAAATCATTGTCATAAATACCTCTATTAATCATTGATTCACCGGATACATGTAAAGTGAATACTTCTGAATTGATTGGTACCAAAGAGGCTGGTAAATCAAAAAATTCATCGGGTTTTTCTATAGCTTCTATTGGACTGCCTGCAGTAATTTTTCCAAGTAGGGGAACTTTAACAATACTATCATCTTTTTCGATATATTCATTATCAACTAATATTTCAATTGTTCTAGATTTATTATTAGAAGTTTTAATATAATTGTTTGCTTCTAATTTTTTTACGTGGGAAAATGCTGTAGCAGGACTATTTAATCCTAACCCTGCACATATATCTCTAATAGAAGGAGCAAATCCTTTTGATGCAATATATTTTTTTATGAAGTCTAAAACTTCAGTTTGTCTTTTTGTTATCATATCTCTCACCTAATTAATTTTACAATAAAATTTGTAAAAAGTCAAACATTTGTTTAATTGTATATTTACACGAACAATTGTTTGTGTTATTATAAATGTGAAAGAAGGTATAACATGGAAAAAATGATTAAAGAGTACACAGGAGTAATTTTATTTTATATATTTATATTAATTTGTGTTTTATTAGTAAATGCTAGATTTGAGGATTTGAATTCAGTAAAAAATATGGATACTGACTTATATGCATACAATAATTAATTGATTAAAAATATAAAATATGATATATATATTATGGAGAGTATATGAAAAAAGTTTTAATTGTGTATGCAATGTATGGCTCTGGTCATAAAAGTGTTGCAAATAATATATATGATAAATTAAGTAAAAATAAAAATGTATTAGTAGAGATGTTAGATATAACGAATTTTGCAAATATTTTAGGCAAAGCCAGTTTTAAAGTATTTGATTTCGTTATAAAATATCGAACAGAAACTTTGTATAATGCTGGTTATGAACTTATTGATAATAAGCTAACATCTTTATCTCAAAAAAAGATTTCTAAATTGTTTTTTGATAATTCAGAAATTAGGGATGCTTTTGTAAAGTTTGATCCCGATGTAGTAATCGCAACTCATTTTTATGGTGCAACTTTAGCATCATATTATAATGAGAAAAAAATAATTAGTTCTAAAATATCTACAATTTTAACAGATTATGCTTCACATAGTGAATGGTTATCACACCATAGAAAAAAAGATGTGTTTTTTGTTGCGAATAATATTGTTAAAGAAGAACTTATTAAATTTGGTGTTGAAAAAAACAAAATATTCGCTTATGGAATACCACTTCAAAGTGATAAAATGCGTAATCTAAAACATAGAAAACTTATAAAAAATAAATATAAAGTCAATAATAATATGCCAGTTATTTTATTTTTTGGCGGAAGCACTGCAGGTTCACTTACTTACTATGAATATTTTAAAAATGTAGTAATTGCGCAGCGTAATGCAAATATAATCTTTATAAGTGGAAAAAATGAAGAACTAAAAAATAAATGTGATGCTTTTGTTCAAAAAAATAAATTAACTAATGTAGTAGTTCTTGGTTTTACTACTGATATCTACAATTTAATGAATATATCAGATTTTGTTATAACTAAACCCGGAGGAGCAACAATTACCGAATGTATGGGGTTTAATTTGCCAATGATTTTAATTCCTGGTTTAGGCGGACAAGAAAGATATAATATTAAATATATTAAAAAAGAAGGATTTGGTACTTTTTCAAGAAGAAAAGTTAATTTAAATAAGCATATCAATGAATTTTTAAAACCTAATGTATTATCCAAATATAAAAGAAGATTAATTAATAATTCAAAAAAAGATTCATCTGAATTAATATGTGATTATATCTTAAATAAATTAAACTAATTTAATACTAATAATTTGATGAAAATATAAACTGAAATTATCTGTAATGATAATTTTTTTTATATTGTCAATATGTTTAATATGACTGGTAATTTCTAACCATTTATTATCTTGGTAATATATTATTTTAATTTTAGCTTTTGTACTAAATGCTTTAAGTAAATTATATTCTATTTCTTCAAATTGTTCATTGCTTAAAATAGGCATTGGCTTATTCATTTTTTTATTAGATAAATCTGCAACTACCTTTTTTGAATTTATAACAGAATCAAAAGCAATCCATTTTATCATTTTTCTTTTCATTATGCCCAGTGACCTCCTATTTTATTATTCCTATCAATTTGAGTAGAGTCAGATAATAGTGATGTTGCATTATTTACAATATTTTTATTATATTTATTTTTTAAAATATCAAGAGAGGTATTTAATTTGCTATTTTTTTCATATAAAGTATTATTATCAAATAAAGATAATTGAAAACCACATTTATTTGATAAATTGCCAAGTGAAATAGATACTTTTCTAATAGGATAGTCTTTTATGTATTTATCAAGAATTATCAAAGTATATTTAAATAAGTGATTTATATCATCTGTATAAGTATCTAATTTTAATACTCTATAAAATGAGTCGCTAATATCTTTAGAGTAAGTTATTCCAAGACCTATATTACCACACATTTTATTATTATTTCTTAATCTATATGTTAGTGTTTCAAGCATTTCCTTAATGATTAATTGTACATTGTTATAATAATAATCCTTAAATAATATTTGACTATTGCTAATAGTGCTTGATTTACTGCGATATTCATGTTTACTAATGACGCTTTCATCAATGCCATTAGCGTGTTCATGTAATTCTTCGCCAATAACACCATATAATTTTTTTAGTTTGTCTTTGTCAAATACCGCTAAATCACCAACAGTTATTATCCCAAGATTATTTAATTTTTTTTCTATTCTAAAGCCAATTCCCCACATTTTTGAAAGGGGAGTAATGGACCATAGCTTTTTTTGAATATCATCATAACTCCATTTTGCTATATTATCTTTATTATTTTTAGCTTCGGTATCTAAAGCTACTTTAGCTAAAAATAAGTTAGGGCCTATTCCGCATGTAGCATCAAGCCCAGTTTTTTTCTTTACATTTTTTAATATCATTTTAGCAATTTCGTACTCATTTTTGTTATAATATTTTAAATAATCTGTTACATCAAGAAATGCTTCATCTATGGAATATACGTGTAAGTCATCTTTAGATACAAAATCTAGATAAATATCTATGACTTCTTTACTTTTTTCTATATACAAACTCATTCTAGGTGAAGCTGTTATATAATTAATATTACTTGGTATTTCAAATAATCTTGATCTTGATTTAATTCCTAATTTTTTCATATATGGAGTTATTGCTAAGGTAATGGAACCATTACCTTGTTTAATATTTGCTACAACTAAAGGGGTTTTATAAGGATTTAAACCTCTTTTGTTACATTCTACAAAAGCATAAAAACTTTTTAAATCAATACATAAGATGCTTCTATTCATTTTATTCACCAAACCTTTGTTTGTATTGTAATATATAATAAAACAAATTGCTAAGCCAATATTTGGAAAAATAAATTTATTATATTAATTATCTTTAAAAAAATGTCGAATTATGATATATTTATATTAGTGTAGTAAATAGAATAGGGTAATTATGAAAAAATATGAATTAACTAACTCCCAAAAAAATATTTGGGAGTCAATGAAATTTGCTAAAAGCCAAGAAATAGGTAATTTAGCAGGACAATTATTTGTAGATAATATTGAATTAGATTTTGAAAAATTAAATAGAACAGTTAATAAGTTGTTTGAATTATATGATGCTTATAGAATAAAGATAAAAGAAGAAAATGGAGAAGTTTATCAATTTTTTTCAAACTACGAATTTCAAAATTTCGAAAAACTTGATTTAAGTGATATATCTGAACAAGAAAGACAAAATTTATACCACAAATGGGCTAAAGAAATTTTTGTGAACGATGAATTAATTAACTTCAAATTATTAAAGTTATCAGATAGAAAATTCGGTGTTTACTGGAAAGTTAGTCATTTAATAGCAGATGGTTATACTGCTGCTTTAACTTGTCAAAAAATAATAGATATATATTCGAAATTACTTAAAAATGAAGAATATGAAATTGAAAAATTATATTCGTATGAAATGCTAATAGACAGAGAAAAACAGTATTTAGAAAAACAATTTGATAAAGATAAAGAAACTTATGATAATTTGTATCAAAGTGAACCCGTTGTATCAAAATTTGCTATAAACGATAGTAATAATATTGCTGCTAAAAGATATACGAAAGATTTGGGAAAAGAATTTTCAAATGATATAAAAACTTTTTGTAGTGAAAATAGTATATCTGAAGCGTTGTTTTTTGAAAAAATAATATTAATATATTTAAGAAAAATTAATAATAATAAAAATGTATCAGTTGGATCACCTGTTTTAAATAGAACTAATGCGAAGGAAAGACAAATTTTTGGAATGTTTGTTAATACGCAACCTTTTCAAGTAACTATAGATGATAATTTGACATTTTCAGAATTTTCAAAATATATCAAAAAAGAAAAATTTAATTTACTAAAAAGACAATCATATCCATTTACTGCTTTACAAAAAGATTTAAAGGAAAAACATAAATATGGTGGAAAATTATATGACGTTGCAGTTTCATATCAACCTTCTCAAATAGTTAAAAATAATACTGATATCGAATTTGAAACAGGGTGGTATTTTACTGAATGCTTGTTAAATGAAATGGTTATTAATATAGATGATCGTGATGGCACTGGTTTTAGAATGAATTTTGATTATAAAACAGATTTGTTTAATGAAGAAGAAGTGAATGATATTTTACAAAGAATTATTTTAGTGTCAAAACAAGTTATTAAAAATCCAAATATTAAGTTATCTGATATTCAGTTATTAATTTCAAAAGATTTAAAAAAATATGAAGAATTAAATAATAATTTATCATATGAAATAAATAAAACAGTATTAGATATTTTTGATGATATTGTATTTAATAATCCAAATGAGGTAGCTATAAAATTTAAGGATAAAGAATATACTTATGAGCAAATAAATAATGATGCTAATAATTTAGCAAATGAACTAAGTAAACTTAATTTAGACAATATGGATATCGTACCAGTTGTTGGCGATAAAAGTTATTATACAATAATAAGTTTGCTTGCTATTAGTAAAATAGGTAAAGCATATTTTCTTTTAGATGAAGCTGAATTACCTGAAGAAAAAATAACAACCATGTTAGAAGATATTAAAGCGCATACAGTAATTCATTATGGTAGTAATTATATTAATTTTAACTTAAATAAATTTGATATGAGAACTTATTGTGGTTTAGAAAATAACATTTCTTATCAAAGAGTTAGAAAAAATTCAGACTCGATATTTTGTGCCCTGCATACCTCTGGCTCAACAGGTAATCCTAAAATATCTTTAATAAAAGATGTTGGAGTTGTTAATATGTTTAACAACGTTTCTGATTTAACAGGTGACGCTAAAACTTTTATTAGTTTAACAAAAATAAATTTTGATGCATTTTTAATGGATGTAATGTCTCCTTTATTATCTGGGAAAAAATTGGTGTTACCTACCTATGAGGAATTATCAAGTTCATCAAAATTAGCGCAAATAGTAAAAAGTGAAAATAAAACAGTTTTAATGCAAACTCCTACTACAATAAAGATGAATTTAAAAAATATAAATGATGAATCGTATAAAAATGTAGATGTTATTATACTGGGTGGAGAGAAGTTTGATAATGAAATTTTAAATTTAATAAATGATAAATGTGGCAATCCTAAAGTTTATAATACATATGGTCCAACAGAAACAACTGTATTTAATACAATTAAACAAGTAGAAGTTGATAATATATCTATAGGAAGACCTGCTAATAATTTCAAAATATATTTAATTGATGAATGCAACAATGTTTTACCACCTAATAACATTGGGGAAATGGTGATTATTGGCCCAGGAGTTTCAGCAGGTTATATAAATAATCCAGAAGAAAATAAAAAAGTGTTTTTAAGAGATAAAAAATCAGGTAATATGTCGTATAAATCAGGGGATTTTGCTTGTTTAAATACAAATAATGAACTTGTTTTTTGTGGAAGAAGAGATAATCAAATTAAAATAAATGGTGTTCGTATAGAACTTGGAGAAATTGAAATAGCTGTTAATGGATATAGTGATATAAAACTAGCTGCAGTTAGAGTAGAAGAAACAAACAATCACAAATATTTATTATGTTTTTATGAAGGTGATAAAACGATAGATGACGAAGATATTAGAAGAAACCTGAGTAAAAAATTAAAAAGTAATATGATACCACAAATATTTGTCAAAATAGATAAAATGCCGTTAACTGCATCAGGGAAAGTAGATAAAAAAAGATTACCTGAATTTGATTTGTATGAATCTTTAAAAGCTTCTTATATAGCACCTGAAACAGAGTTGCAAAAAATAATTTGTAATATCTGGGAAAAACAATTTAATTATAAACCAGTTGGCATACATACAACTTTTTCATCATTTGGAGGTGACTCAAGAATATTAATAGATATTATTTCTGATATATCTAAAATAATGAAAAAAACACTAGGTCCGGTAGATTTTGCAAAAAATCCAACAATATATGATATGGTTGAAGTTTTAGAAAATAGAAAAACATATAAAAATATAGATTTAAAAGAATATGATATCGCCTCAATAGTTCCAGGTGTTAATAATAACAAAAATGATATCTTATTAACGGGAGCGGGAGGATATTTAGGAAGTCATATTTTAGAATATATTATTAATAACAAAGAATGTAATATTTATTGTTTGATAAGGGATGTAGAAAAATTTAAAAAAGCATTAAAATTTTATTTTGATGATAAAATAGAGCTAGATAATAGTAGAATTAGAGTTATTACTGGAGATATTTCTAAAACCAATTTAGGTTTAGGAGAAAGTGATTTATTAAATGTCAAAAATAATGTAGGAAGAATAATAAATTGCGCTGCTAATGTTAGTCATTTTGCTTCAGTAGAAGAAGCAAAAAAAGATAATGTTGACGGAATATATAATATGTCAAAAATGGCACTTGAAATAGGTGCAAGTTTAGAACATATGTCTACTATTACAGTTTCAGGAATAAATGTTTCTGAGCAAACAATAAACAATGTTAATTTCACAGAAAATGATTTAAATATTGGTCAAGATTATTCTCATGATGCCTATATGTTAAGTAAATATAAAGCTGAAGAATTATTAAAAATGTTTGAATCTAAAAATTTGAATTACAGTATATATAGAACAGGTTATATAGGTAGTAGAAGTTATGATAATAAATTTCAAATAAATGAAGATACAAGTGCATTTCAAATGATTGTTAATATGATTCAAAAAATTGGAGTAGTTCCAGAATCAGCAGTAAATGTAAAGATTCAAACAGCTCCGGTTGATAAAATAGCACAAGCGGTTGTTGAATTATCTGAAGACCAAAATAAATTAAAAACTTATCATTTATTTGATCCATATACTGAAGGTTTATTTGATTATTTAGATTATAAAAAAATAAATTATAAAATTTTAAAAGATGAAGAATTTATGATAATAGCTAATAAATTATTAGACAATAAAGAGGGAGATAGTGTTATAGTTTATAAATATTTAAATGGCTTTATGAATAATCAAACAACAAATTCTATATCAAATGAAATCACTCAAAAAGAGTTAAATAAAAAAAATTTAAGGTTTAAATAAATGATATATTATTGTGAAATTGATGATTATAACAAATATGTTGACCTATTAAATAAAGCTGTAGATATGCCAGTATACAGAATGAAAAAATTCATGTCTTATATCAAGTTATCGGATAAAATAAATTGTGTGGTAGCCTATTTGTTATTAAAAAAATTAGTTGGCTTTGAAGTAGATTATATTACTAACTCTAATGAAAAACCTGAATTTATAAATTCAGATATTAAATTTAATATTAGTCATACTAATGGATTTGTAGTAGTTGGTATAGATAATAATGATATTGGTATAGATATAGAAAATGTTTCTGATTTTACGGATAATATGATAAATTACATGTTGTCCGTAAATGATATCAATAAATATAATGATTTTATTAATGATTTGGAGTTTCTTACTAAAGTTTGGACAATCAAAGAATCATTTATAAAATATAACGGAAAAGGATTAACATATCCTGCTAATGAAATTGAACTAGATTATTTATCTAATTTAATTGAATTTAATAATTTGTATATAACTACAAAAAAAATAAATACCGCATATATGTCCATATGCGGGGTAAAAAACAATTATAAAGTTGTAAAAATTGATATTACAGATTTATGTAATTAAAGGAGGAATAAAATGTATTATAATTTAATGTATCCAGTTATAAGTGTGTGCATAGCTATATTTGTTGCAATTTTATTTTTTGCTAAAGAAAAATTAGTAAATAATGAGACGAAATTGTATTCGAATATATTAATAGCAAGTTTATTAATTGCTGTAGCGGAAAGTTTAACTGTATTTTGTAATTATTTTTTTCCTGGTAGCACTTTAATTGAAATTTTCAATAGATGTGCGATGATATTAGTGTTAATTTGGTGTGCTACGCTATTCTTATATGTATATAATTTGAGTTGTAAAAAAGAAAAAAATTATAAAACTTTAGCCAAATGGATGACTTTAATAAATACAATTTTTATTATAGTTACACAATTTTTGCCATTTGAATTAATAAATGATAACAATACTATGACCGCAAGTGGTTTATCTATATACTTAATGTACGGATTTATTGCTTGGTATTTAGTTTTGACAATAGTATTAACAATATTAAATAGTAAAAGAAAAGTTATTAAACAATATATTCCAATATATGTGTTGCTTTTTTTAGCAATAGTAACTTTACTATTAAGAATATATGTTCCTACTTTAGTATTTGTTTCAACTCCTTTAACGTTTGTAACATTCATAATGTACCATACAATAGAAAATCCTGATGTTAAAATGATAGAGCAATTAAATAAAGCGAAAAAAACTGCAGAAAAAGCTAATCTAGCAAAGTCGGATTTTTTATCGAGTATGAGCCATGAAATAAGAACACCTCTAAATGCAATAGTAGGTTTATCACAAGATATGTTAGAAAATAAAATATTGCCTAAAGAATTAAAAGAAGATACTTCTGATATAGTAAATGCTTCTAATACTCTTTTAGAAATAGTTGGAAATATTATAGATATTTCAAAAATAGAAAGTGACAAACTTGAAAGAGTTGAATTAAATTACAATATCATTGAAGTAGTAGATAGTGTAATGAAAGTTAATGAAATTAGAATTGCTAATAAAGATATAAAAGTATCAGTAACATATGCACCAGATATTCCATATGAACTTATAGGCGATAAAAATCATGTGAAGCAAGTTGTTAATAATTTGATATCTAATGCGTATAAATATACTGAATCGGGATCAGTTAAAATATCTCTTAGATGTATAAATAATAATAATAAATGTTTATTGATTCTTAGTGTTGAAGATACTGGTAAAGGAATAAAAGAAGAAAATATTAGTAAACTTTTTACAAAATTTGAAAGACTCGATGCTGAGAAAAACTCCACTGTTGAAGGAACAGGACTTGGTCTTGCTATTACTCAAAAGTTAGTTAAACATTTAAATGGAAAAATAAATGTTAAGTCTAGTTATGGTCATGGATCTTTGTTTGTTGTTCAAATACCTCAAAAAATAAGCATAATGGAAGCTCCAGTTATTGAAAAGAAAGATACTAATGAATTAGAATGTCAATTATATTATAATAAAAAGGTTTTAATAGTAGATGATAATGAACTTAATATTAAAGTGGCTAGAAGAGCTCTTAAAGATTTGAATTTAACTATTGAAGATTCTTTATCGGGAATAGAATGTTTAGAATTAATAAAAAATGGTAATAATTACGATTTAATATTAATGGATATAATGATGCCGGAATTAAATGGGGAGCAAACACTTTATAAACTTAAAGAAATAGATGGATTTAATATACCTGTAGTAGCTCTTACTGCAGATGCAACATCTAATTCGAAAAACAAATATATTGATATGGGTTTTGAAGATTATATAGCAAAGCCATTTAATAAAGATCAAATAAGATCTGTTTTAGATAAAATATGGAGGAAAAAATGAAAAAAATATTAACAATAATAACTGCATTTAGTTTAATTTTTATAACTGGGTGTGGTACTGAAGAAGTAACTTATATTACAGAAGGGAATATAGAAGATATGGAATTTAAAGAAACTGAAGAAATTACAAATTATATTAAAATTGAAATGGAAAACGATGATATAATTATTGCACAGTTATATCCTGAAGTGGCACCAATAACTGTTGCTAATATGCAAAAACTAATTGATGAAAAATTTTATGATGGCATAATTTTTCATAGAGTTATTGAAAACTTTATGATTCAAACAGGAGACCCTCTAGGTAATGGAACAGGAGGATCTGATGAAAATATTAAAGGTGAATTTGAATTAAATGGTATAGAAAATAATTTATCTCATGAAAGAGGAGTATTATCAATGGCAAGACGTGGTGGTAATCCAGATACTGCTGAAACAATGGATTCAGCATCATCACAATTTTTCATTGTTCACCAAGATGCAACATCATTAGATGGTTTATATGCATCTTTTGGTAAAGTTATAGCTGGAATGGATGTAGTAGATAAAATAGCATCAACACCAGTTAATGGAAATGATTTACCTAATTTAGTACAAAAAATAAAAACAATTAGATTTGTAGAAATAGAAAAGTAATAAACCTTATCAAAAGTTAGAACAAAAAGTTTTAATTCGACAAAATAATTAGTTAATGTATATTAAAATGTAGATGGTGATTAGATATGAGAACTTTCTACATTTTTTATATTAATAAAGAATTTAAAATTTTAACAAAGGATAATCCTTATAATTTATATCAAACTTTAGAAAATATTTATTATATGGGTAAAAATGAAATAAATTTAGGATTAAATTTATTTGAACAAATAGCGGTACCTTTTCAAAAAAATGATGTAAATAAATTTTTGTTTGATAATTTTAAAGATAATGATTTTTATATGATGAATAAAAATTCACATAAAGTGTATAACAAATACAGAGATGAAACATTAGTATTAAAAACCCATTTAACTCACTTAACTCTAAAAACAAATATCAATAAAAAAAATATATTTGAAAAAATATATTTAAATCCAAATTTATTTGTTTGTGATTTTAAGAATAAAGATTATTTTTGGGTAGAAAAAATTATTAGTTGTTAAAATACTAGTTTTATAGTAAAATTATATCAAGGAGTGATAATATGTTAGAACAAATATTATATATAGTAATAGGATTAATTATTGGACTTATAATAGGTTTTTTTGTAGCAAGATTTTTAATGAAAAGAATGCTTGAAAAAAATCCACCAATTAATGAAAAAATGATTGAAGTAATGATGAGTCAAATGGGGAGAAAACCTAGTCAGAAACAAGTCAAACAAGTAATGAGTCAAATGAATCGTTATAAATAATGTAAAGTAGTGAAATTCACTATTTTTTTATTGATTAAAAGAATAATACATGTTAAACTGAATATATATTAGAATAAAGGGGTGTGTTTAAAATGCAAGAATTTTTTAATAACTTATACAATATAGAAAATTTTACATTATATTTAATTATAGCTATAGTAGTTTTAGTAGTTTTGTTTTTGTTAGTTTTATTTTTAGGGAAAAAAGATCAAAAAATAGAAGAAACAAAAAAATTAGAAAAACTAGCTTTAGAAAAAGCTTTTAAAGAAGAAAAAAATGAAGTTAAAGTGGAAACTGAAGTAAAGCCTGAACCAGTAAAAAAAGCAGAAAACGTGGATATTTTATTGCCACCAATTCCTAAAACTTTACCAGTTACAGAAGAAAAAAAAGAAGATGCTGAATTATCAGATACGATTATTATGCCAGCTTTTGAACCAGTTTCAGAAACGAAATTAGAAGAAAAACCTGTAGAAATAAAAGAAGAAAATGTGGAAGTTACTACTTTTGATGAAAAAAAACCAGTAGAAGTGGAAGAGGAAAAAATTATAGAGCCAGTTGTAGTAACTGAAGAAAAACAAATAGAACCAGTTACAAAAAAAATTGAAGAAAAGGTTCAAGAAGTAGTAAATGAAGTAGAGGAAGAAATTAAATTGCCAGAACTTAACTTTGATGAAGTAATGGATATATTTGAAAATAAAGAAGAAGAAAAAAAACCAGCATTTAAGTCATCAGAAATTTTTAGTTCTGTGTATGCTGCTAAAAAACCAGAAGAAGAAAAAATAGAGGAAGTATCAGAAGAGCTTAAACCTACAAAAACTGGTATAGATTTACCAAAGAAAAAAGTTAAATCTGTTGAGGAAAAACCTTTTGATATTAACTCAATTTCAGGAGAAACGTACAATATTGACAAATAAAGTTGCCTAATGGCGCTTTTTTTTGTTATAATATCATTGGTGAAAATATAAATGACAGTAAATTATGATGAATCAAGTATAAAAGTTTTAGAAGGATTAGAGGCAGTTAGAAAACGTCCAGGTATGTATATCGGCTCAACAGATAAGCGTGGTATGCATCATTTAGTATGGGAAATAGTAGATAATTCAATTGATGAAGTTATCAATGGTTTTGGTGATTATATAAAACTCATATTAAATAAAGATGGTAGTATAACAGTTAGCGATAATGGCCGCGGGGTACCAATTGGTATGCATGCAACGGGTAAATCAACTCCAGAAGTGATTTATACAGTGCTTCATGCTGGTGGTAAATTTCAGGAAGCTGGTTACAAAGTTTCTGGTGGACTACATGGCGTTGGAGCTTCAGTTGTAAATGCGCTATCTAAACAGATGATTGTATCTATTAATAGGGAAGGGAAAACTTCTGAAATTAAATTTCACGATGGTGGAAAAGTTTTAGAGCCCTTAAAAGAAGTAGGTACATCTAAAAAAACAGGTACGACAGTTACATTCATGCCTGATGATACAATATTTAAAAATTGTAATTTTTCATATACAACTATTTGTGAAAGAATGCAAGAGTCAGCATTTTTATTGAATAATTTAACTGTAGAGGTAATAGATGAGGCTGATGGGAAAGAAGCTAAATTTCATTATGAAAATGGTCTTATAAGCTTTGTTGAATATATAAACGAAGATAAAAATGTACTACATAAAGTAATTAATTTTAAAGGTAATAAACAAAAAATAGATGTTGAAATAGCTATGCAATATACAGATAGTTATAATGAAAATATTATGTCATTTGTTAATAATGTAAAAACTAGTGATGGTGGTTCACATGAAGTAGGGTTTAAAACTGGTATTACGAAAGCTTTTAATGACTATGCTAGAAATAATAATATATTAAAAGAAAAAGATGCTAATTTAGATGGTACAGATGTTAGAGAAGGTTTAAGTATAGTTCTTAATTTAAAAATACCAGAAAATTTACTTGAATTTGAAGGCCAAACTAAAGGTAAACTTGGAACACCTGAGGCAAGAAGTGTAACTGAAAGTATTACATATGAAAATTTAAAATTCTTTTTAGAAGAAAATAAAGAAATAGCATTAACAATTTTGGATAAAGCATTGAGAAGTAAACAAGCAAGAGAAGCTGCTCGTAAAGCTCGTGAAGATGCTCGAAATGGTAAAAATAAAAATAAATTTGAAAAAAATTTATCAGGTAAACTTTCGCCAGCTCAAAGTAAAAATGCAAAAATTAATGAACTTTTTTTAGTAGAAGGAGACTCAGCAGGTGGATCTGCAAAAGGTGGCCGTGATCGTAAATTTCAAGCAATACTTCCTCTTAGAGGTAAAGTAATTAATACAGAAAAAGCGAATATGGATGATATTATGAAAAATGAAGAAATTAATACACTTATATATACAATAGGTGCAGGTATTGGTTCGTCATTTGAAGTAAGTGAAGCTAATTATGATAAAGTTATAATAATGACAGATGCTGATGTAGATGGAGCACATATCCAAATATTACTATTAACTTTCTTCTATAGATATATGAGACCTTTAATAGAAGCAGGAAAGTTATATTTAGCACTTCCTCCTCTTTATAAATTTACGATAGGGAAAAACTTTAAATATTTATATTCTGATGAAGAACTAGAAGATGAAAAAAGAAATACTACAAAAAATTATTCAATTCAAAGATATAAAGGACTTGGAGAAATGAATCCTGATCAGTTATGGGAAACAACGATGGATCCTGATACTAGAAGTTTAATTAGAATAAATATAGATGATGCTGCTATGGCAGAAAAAAGAGTTAGTACACTTATGGGAGATAAAGTAGAACCTCGTAAAGAATGGATTAATGAAAATGTTATCTTTACATTAGAAGATGACTATAGAAATTAGGTGAAACATGCAAGATGTTATAAAAAAAATACAAGATTATGCACTTGAAGAAATAATGGGTGATAGATTTGGTAAATATGCTAAAGAAATAATACAAGATAGAGCTATACCAGATGTAAGAGATGGTCTAAAACCTGTTCAAAGAAGAATTCTTTTTGCAATGCATAAAGCTGGATATACTCATGATAAAGGATATTTTAAATGTGCTGCTACTGTTGGAGATGTTTTAGGTAAATATCATCCACATGGAGACTCTTCAGTGTATGATGCAATGGTTCGTATGAGTCAGTGGTGGAAACAAAATCATATTTTAATTGATATACATGGTAATAATGGTTCAATGGATGGTGATAGTGCAGCTGCATATCGTTATACTGAAGCAAGGCTTGCCAAAATATCTAGTGAATTATTAAAAGATTTAGAAAAAAATACAGTTTCTTGGTCGCCAAATTTTGACGATAGATATTTAGAGCCTACTGTATTACCTGCAAAATATCCTAATTTACTCGTAAATGGTGCAAGTGGTATATCAGCAGGTTATGCAACAAATATTCCTCCACACAACTTAGGAGAAGTAATTGATGCTACAATAAAAAGAATTGAATCACCTAATTGTTATTTAGATACAATTATGGAACTTATTAAAGGTCCAGATTATCCTACTGGTGGTATTGCACAGGGAATTGAAGGAATTAAAGATGCATTTAAAACTGGAAAAGGTAGAGTAATACTTAGAAGTAAAATTGAATTTAAAAGAGAAAAAAATAAAGATCAAATTATAGTTACTGAAATACCATATGAAGTTAATAAAGCAAATTTAGTTGCTAAAATAGATTCAATTAGAATTGATAAAAAAATAGAAGGTATAGCAGAAGTTAGAGATGAGACTGATAGAACTGGTCTTAGAATTGCTATAGATTTAAAAGCAAATGCCAACAAAAATTTTGTTTTAAACTATTTACTTAAAAATACAGAACTGCAAATATCTTACAATTATAATATGGTGGCAATAGTTAATAGAACTCCTAAACAGTTAGGTATTTTAGATATTATTGATGCTTACATAGTACATCAAAAAAACTTTTTTATTAAAAGATTTGAATTTGATCTTGCAAATTTCAAAAAAAGATTTCATATTACTGAAGGTTTAATAAAAGCAATAAGTATTTTAGATGAAGTTATTGCATTAATTAGATCTAGTAAAAACAAAAGTGATTCAATAAAAAATTTAGTAAGTAAATACGAATTTACTGAAGAACAAGCTAAAGCAATAGTTGAGCTGCAACTTTATAGATTAACAAATACTGATGTAGTAATTTTAGAAGAGGAAGCTGAAAAATTGAAAAAAGCAATAGCTGGGTTAGAAGAAATACTAGGTAGTGAAGATAAACTAAAAAGTGTTATGAAATTAGAACTTAAAAATATTAAAAAAGAATATGCAACACCTAGAAAAACAGAAATCATGCATGAAATAGAAGAAGTAAAAGTTGATTTAAAGGAAATGATTCCAACTGAAAATGTAGTAGTAGTGGTAACAAATGAAGGATATATTAAAAGAGTAAGTTATAAATCATATTCATCTAGCGATGATGAGGCTTTTGTAAAACCTGGTGATTATGTCATCGGGCAGTATTTAGTTACAACTCAAGATACATTACTTCTTTTTACAAATTTAGGGAATTATTTATATATACCAGTTCATATTTTACCAGATGTAAAATGGAAGGATTTAGGTAAACATATATCTAACACTATTATGATAAGTCCGGAAGAGAGAATTATTTCATCACTTATATTAAAAGATAAAAGTAAAAATGTATGTTTATTTACAAAAAATGGTATGACTAAAAAGGTGTTACTTAAAGATTTCGAAGTAACTAGATATTCTAAACCATTAATGGCATTTAAACTTAAAAATGATGACGAGTTATTAAACGTAGAAATAGAAAAAGAAGAATGCATTTTTGTAACATCAAATGGTTATTATCTAAAATATAATACAGCTGAAATACCTGTTGTGGGAGTTAAGGCAAGTGGTGTTAAAGGAATATCTCTTAAAGATGATTTTGTAGTATATGCATCAGCTATAAAAGAAGAATATGAATACTTAAATATCTTTACTAATTTTAAAACTGGAAAAAGAAGTAAGTTAGTGGAACTGGAAAATATTTCTAGAGCAAAAAAAGGAAATATGTTATTCAAAAAAGTTAAAGCAAAAGATTACAAAATAATATCAGCTCATTTAACAAGTGCAAGAGACACTAATTTAATTATTAATGACTTAGATATATTAGAAATGAAAAATAGTGATATATCTATAATGGATTTACAAAGTACTGGGTCTGTTATTAGCAAAAGTAACATTGATAAAGTAGTACTAAAAAAAGATATAGTTAATTTAAAAGATGAAAAAAAAGATAACAAGGAAGAAACAAAAGAACAAAATAATTCTAAGAAAAAACAACTTTCTTTAGATGAATTTGCAGAAGATTTTAAAATTTAGAAAATATCACTCATTAAAAGCATAAAATTTAATGGGTGATTTATTTTGAGTAAAAAAGAAGAATTTAAGGAATTTGTTAAAAATAAACCAGAATTAGTAGATTACATAAAAAATGGTGAAATGACTTGGCAAAAATTTTATGAATTATATGACATGTATGGTCAGGATAGAAGTGTGTGGAATAAATATGAAAGTATTAATAAATCCGGTATAACTGGTGGTTTAGGTAAAATAGGTGATGTACTTAAAAATGTAAATATGGATTCAATTCAAGAACACATAGGAACAGCTCAAAAAGCATTAGGCTTTGTACAAGAATTAACTGGAAAAGGTGCTTCAAATATATTAAAATCAAAAGGACCTACTAGTCCAAGACCGATGAATAAATTTTTTGGAGATTAATAAATGGAGCTTAATATTCAAATGGATTTTAGAAAAAACGAAAAATATTTTAATTATTTAAAAGAAAATTCATATTATATTAAAGAACTTAATCGAGGAAATATAAATTATAATACCTTTCTAAAGGATATGAAAATAAAGTATAAAGAGCGTACTAGTGATAAAATAAGCTCTCTTATAGATAATATAGATATTGTAAGTAGTATAATAGATACGCTTAAATAATTGATTATTTTAAGTATTAGTTATATAATTTAATTAGGTGAATGTATATGATTAATAATAAAAAAACTTATAAACTTCTAATGACTATAAATATTGTAATACTTATAAGCATTAGCATTCTATTTTTAATTAGTTTAAAAGCTATATCAGGATTAACTCTGAGTACTACTGAAAATTTTGCTTACTACTGGATGCCTATATTAATAACCTTTATTATTTGTTTAGCTTTCTTTTCTTGGGATTATTTTTTAACGCAAAAAAAAATAAGTAAATATATAACTATATTAATATTAATTTTCTTTTCCTGTACTATTATTTTTATTCCAATAGCTATTATATGGTATAAAAATATAGTTGAAAATTTGTGCTTTGAGATTAATAAAAATTATATAAATAGCTCTAGGTTAGTATTAATAGTAAGTTTCATTTTAAATATAGCAGTTTTTCTAATTGTTTATAATCTTACTTTTGGTGCTGCGACTTTTCTTTTCATTTTGTTTAATATCCCTGCAATGTTTTTCTTATATAAATTGATAATCAAATTACATAAAATAGTTCGTATATAGATTTTTAAGTTGGGCGATATATTTAAGTAGGTGAAATCATGGATTATAATATTGAAAATATAAAAATAAGGACAATTAATATCTTGAGTAAAATATATCCTGATTATCAAAATTTAATAAACAAAAGAATTAATGACTTGGAATATGTTTTCTATAATAATGAAGAAGGCATTAGAGAATACGAACAAAAAGCAGAAGATATTATTAGGTATACTGGTAATTTAAATGAATTTGTTATGTCAAACAAAATCAAAGAAATTCATTTATTAGATCCGAGTATATTTAATAAAAATATTATAGAACTTAGTAGCGCTAAAAGAAAATTTCAGATAACTAATGCAATACTTGGTTGTGGTTTTGACTATTTAACAGTATTGTTTTTTTCCATAAAACCTAATATGTATGGTTATATTGATTATCTACTGTTACATGAATTTTGTCATGTTATATCAAGTGTTCAAACTAGTTCATATAGTTATTCAGTAGGATTTATAAATTCACAAAATGAAAACGAATACAATGAATATTTACCTAATAAATTAAAATATGCGTTATTTGATGACGCTATTGTAGATATTCAGCTTGAAGATATAATAGATAAAATGATTAAATCAAATTATTATATATTAGAGCCAAACAATAACTGGAATAATTATAGTAATTTTAGTACTCATAGTTATATTAGAGAAATAGTAAGACCTATATATAATAATTATAAAGACATAATAATAGATTCAAAAATGACTGGTAATTTTTCTGAGTTTTATAAAATAATAGGCAGTGACAATTTTGAATCTTTAATAAATTTAGTAAATTTATTTGAAAATCATATAAGAAAATACACATTAAAAAAAATAAACGAAGAAGAATATAATCGTTGCTATAATAGTTCTGTTGCAAAACTAGTTAAAGTTTATAAAAAAATTGGATTAAAGCATAATTAGTGATATACTTATGTTAGGAGTGATAAAAATGAAAAAACAAATCATTAAAATTATAATTACATTATTAATTATGGGGGCATATTACTATGTGGTATTACCACCACTAAACCCTAGTTCAATAGCATTTTGGACATTCATAATTATGGGTATAATAGTTTATTTAGTGCTTACATCAATTACTGGAATTGTTGATACAATAAAAAAATATGAAATAAATGGATATAAAAATTTAAGCGATATCAATAATATTAAAATAGAAAACAAAGTTACTAAAATTTTAGTGCTATCAATAGGAATAATAATTATTGGTATGATTGGGGTCAATATTTTCTTTTCACCATTGTTTAACGCAAATGACTATGCTAATAGAATATCTGTTGATGAAACTATTAGTTTTAGTGAAAATATTTCCGAGGTTGATTTTAATAAAATACCACTTTTAGATAAAGAATCTTCACAAAAATTAGGTGACCGCAAAATGGGGGAAATACCTGAATTAGTTAGTCAATTTACGGTAAGTAGTTTGTATACACAAATTAATTATCAAGAGGAAATACTTAGAGTAACACCTTTAGAGTACGATGGATTAATAAAATATTTTACTAATAGAGATGAAGGTGTTAAAGCATATATAACAGTTGATTCAGTAACTGGTGAGGCAAAACTTACTGAGTTAGAAGAAGGAATGAAATATATGCCTAGTGCTATGTTTAGTGAGGATTTAAATCGTAAATTAAGATTCGAGTATCCAACTGAAATATTTGGGACTAAAACATTTGAAATAGATGAAGAAGGAAATCCTTACTGGGTAGTACCTACTGTTAAATATGTTGGTGTAAATATGAGATCTTCCATTGATGGAGTAATACTTTTAGATGCAGTCACAGGAAAGTCAAAAAAATATGATATAGATGAAATTCCATCATGGGTTGATCATGTATATCCATCAGAACTTATACTAGAGCAAGTAAACAATTGGGGAAGTTATGTAAATGGTTTTTGGAATTCTATATTCGGACAAAAGAATGTGGTAAATACAACTGAAGGATATAATTATTTAACAATAGAAGATGATGTTTATTTATATACAGGAATAACATCAGTATTAGCAGATGAATCTAATTTAGGATTTATATTAGTTAATTTAAGAACAAAGCAAACAAATTATTATTCAGTAGCAGGTGCTGAAGAATTTAGTGCAATGAATTCAGCTCAAGGGTTAGTGCAGGAAAAAGGTTATATAGCTTCATTTCCATTGTTAATAAATTTAGCAGGAAGACCAACTTATTTAATGAGTTTAAAAGATGCAGCAGGTCTTGTAAAAATGTATGCATTTGTAGATGTAATTGATTATCAATTAGTATCTGTTACAGATTCTTCTCTTGGAATAGTTAAGGCAAGCGAAGATTATATAAGTAAAATAAGTAGTGAAACTATAAATGAAGATAACGTTATAACAAAAGATATAACGGTTGATTTTATTACATCTGCTATAATAGATGGTAATACATATTATTATATAACAGATAGCGAAGGGGCTAATTATCAAATGTCTATAACAGTAGATGAATATAGATTACCATTTATAAAAAATGGTATGCAAATAAATATTGAATATACAGAAGGAACCATTAATATAATAAAAGGGATAAATTAATATAATAAATTTCCCACAAGTATAAAAAAGTATAATTGTAATAAGTTATACTTTTTTTATTTAATAACTAAATTCATTATGTTAAAATATATTTGAAAGGTTATTATAGGTATAGTATGTATGATGTTATTGTAATTGGTGCTGGAGCATCAGGTTTAATGTTTTCTAATTTTATTAATACTCATTTAAAAGTTTTAATTTTAGAAAAAAAAGAAAGTCCAGGAAAAAAATTATTAATTACTGGTGGTGGAAGATGTAATTTAACTAATAATAAAGAAATTAAAGATTTTTTAGAAAATGTAAAATATAATCATAAATATCTATATTCAACTTTAACTAGATTTGGACCCAAAGATATTATGAATTATTTTAAAATTTCTCTAAAAGAAGAAAAAGAAAACCAAATTTTCCCAGTTTCTAATAATGCTGGTGAGGTGCTTAATTTTCTACTTAAAAATAAAAAATGTAATATATCTTATAATGAAGAAGTTGTAGAGATTAATAAAAATAATGATATATTTAATATCATAACAAATAAATGTAATTATAAAACTAAAAGAGTAGTGGTAGCTACTGGTGGATGTAGCTTTCCTTCGTTAGGCAGTAGTGGTGATCATATAAAATTTGCTAAATCATTTAATCAAGAAATTACTCCAGTGTTTCCTGCAGAAACATCAATAAATACTTTAGGAACATCTTTTCTAACTGGTACTAGCTTTGATAACATTGAACTAAATTTTAATAATAAAAATTTTAGTGGTAATTTGATTTATACACATACAGGTCTTAGTGGTGTATCTATTATGAAAGCAAGTGAGCACATATATTTAGATAAAGTAAAAGAAATAAAAATTAATTATTTACCTGATTATGATTTAGAAATGTTTTTTGAAAGTAACCGAGATAAAAGTATTGGTAATGCTTTAACAAAATTATTTACTAAAAAATTTGCATTGCACTTATTAAATAAATCGGGCGTTAATAGTGAAATAAATGTCAAAAGTTTAAATAAAGGTGATATATTAAAAATTATTAATATCATTAATAATGATGTTATAAAAGTAAGTGGTGTAAATAGTTTATCAAAAGCTTATATAACTGGCGGAGGAATTAGTTTAAAGGGAGTAGATACTAAAACTTTCGAATCAAAAATAGTTAGCAATATGTATTATATAGGCGAAGCTCTTGATATTCATGGTCCAGTAGGTGGTTATAATTTAACATTAGCTTTTTCAACAGCTTATAGCTGTGCTATATATATAAATGAAAGCATTTAAAAGGATTTATTAATCCTTTTTTTATGTCTAATAATTAATTAAAAATAAAAATATATTGACTAAAAAAAATGCTTAGTGTATTATTATATTATAGGATGGTGCCAAAATGAATATATTAAAGAATAACAAAGGTTTTACACTGTTTGAATTATTAGCAGTAATAGTTATATTATCAGTAGTAATGGGAATAGCAACATTTGTAGCTTTACCACTTATAGATTCATCTAGAGAGTCTGGATTTGCTGCAACAGCTAACTTTGTAGTTGAAGCTGTAAGAAATAAATCATTATCAGATGATATCACTGGTTCATCTAAAACTTGTTATACATTAAAAGAATTAATTGAAGAAAATTATGTAGATAGAATATCTCTTCCAAAACCTGAAGGTGCAACTAATAATGGTTATGAAGGAGTCGTTTTAGTAGATAAAGCAACTAATTCATATACAATTCATTTAATAGATTATGCAAATGATTATAAAATCATTAAAGATGTTACAGAAAATGGAGAAGTTATTGGCGATGATTTAGTAACTTATAGAGATGAAACTCCATTAACAACTTGTCCATAAAACTTACTAAGGTAAGTTTTATCTTTTTATAGGAGAAAAAATGAATGAATTAATAAATGAGATAAAATATGATGATGATTTAATGCAAACTGTAATTGACTGTATGATAAAAAAAGCATGCGTTAGCGGAAATTATGATTATATGTCTGAAAATAATTTAACAAATGCTATATTTTTAATTGTAAAAGGTTTAATTAAAAGGGATAATATAAATATTTATGAAACTAGTTATAATGGTTTTTCTGCAACTGAAAGTGATGCAAGAAAATTTGCAATGGAGTTTACTCCTGAAAGAGTGCTAAGATTACTTTTAATAAATGTAATAAGGGATAAAACTGAATTAGAAAATTCATCAAAACGCCAGGTATTATATTCAACTAAAAATATTTCTGATAATAACTTATCGATGGATGAACTAGAAACTTTATTAATGAAGATGTTTGAAACTAATGATAATATAGTCATAGCAAAAAGCTTGCTAGAGTCATCATATGAAAATCCTTATTCAGAAAAAATACTTTATATGTTAAGTAGTAGTTATGTTAAAAGAAAATTAAGAGAAAAGGATTTATCTGTAATTACTAATTTAGATGGTAGTAATACAGTATTTAATAAGTATCCAAATGAATTTATTAAACTAAGTACTTTACCGCAAGATTATAATGAATATTTAAAAAGTATAAGTAAATAATTTGCTTATACTTTTTTTATTTGATAAAATGTTATTGGTGATATAGATGTTAAAAATAGGTTCGCATGTAAGTTTTTCTAAAGGTGGCTTACTAGGGTGCGTAAAAGAAATAATGAATTTTGGTGGAAATACTTTTATGTTTTATACAGGAGCTCCCCAAAATACAGTTAGAAAAGAAATAGATAAGTCTAAAGTAATAGAGGCTCATCAGATGATGAAAGATAATAATATTAATCCTGATGATGTTATATGTCATGCTCCATATATTATTAATTTAGCTACGTCAAAAAAAGAGCAATGGGAGTTTTCAATTAATTTTTTAAAACAAGAAATTAATAGATGTGAAATTTTAGGAATAAAAAAAATAGTTATCCATCCGGGAAATGCTGTTGGCATAACTAGAAGTGAAGGACTTTTGAATATAATTAATGCTTTAAAACAATTAGTAAATGAAAACGTATTATTACTTATTGAAACAATGGCTGGAAAAGGTACAGAACTTTGCTCAACTTTAGAAGAACTTCAATATGTAATTGAGTCTGTTGATTCTTCATATTTAGGAGTATGCCTTGATACATGTCATTTAAATGATTCGGGAGTAGATATAAATAAATTTGATGCATATTTAAATGAATTTGATAAACAAATAGGTATTCATAAAATTAAATGTATTCATATAAATGATTCGAAAAATGAAATAGGTATGAAAAAAGATAGGCATGAAAATTTTGGGTTTGGCAAAATAGGATTTGATAATTTAATAAATGTTGTATACAATGACTTATTAAAAGATGTTCCTAAAATTTTAGAAACACCTTTTATACCAGATGATAAAAATAGTTATCCTCCATATAAAGAAGAAATCAAAATGATTAAAAATAAATTGTTTAATGATAATTTAATTGACGATGTTATAACTTATTTTAAAAAATGAGAATATTTAGCTAATGTATTATAATAAAGTTTTTTTAGCTTTGAAAAATTATCATTAGAATATTTTTCGCTATATTTATCTATGTTGAAAGAATTGGGATTACTAATTATAATATTCCAATTTTTTTTAATGAAATTATAAGTAAATTGTAATTCATTATCTGTTAAATAAATATCATTTTTTTCACTTAATAATTTTGTTTTTTCAATAGTTAAACTATTAAAATATTTTTCTAATAACATATACATATCTTCACCTATATTATTGTATGATTAAATGTTTAAAAACTATACTATAAATATGAAGAAAGTTATCTATATATTTTTAATACTGCTATTTTTAATAATTATATCAAGATTAATATATATTAATATTTTTAAATATGACTTTTATTATAATGAATTATTAGAAAAAACTAATTTATATGTATATAGTTCAAGTGCAAAAAGAGGAAATATATATGATGTAAATGGAAAATTATTAGTAGGAAATAAAGAAAATAATTCAGTTTTTTATCATAAATTAGATGGAATAACTTTAGAAGAAGAAATAAGTTTATCATATAAAATAAGTGAAATATTAATATTTGATGATAGTGCTAGTGACATGATGCTCAAAAATTTTTATTTAGTATTAAATGATAACGGAAATGAATTAATTACAAGCGAAGAATATAGATTATTTGAAGAAAGAAAAATTACTAGTGATGAAATATATGATCTTAAAATAAGCCGTATAAATATCGAGGATTTATCTGATTCTGATAAAAAAGCGGCTTATATATTTGATTTAATGAATAATGGATATACTCATGATTCTAAGTTAATTAAAGAAAATGTAACAGCAGAAGAATTTGCTAAAATTAATGAATTAAATTTACCTGGAGTTAGAGCCGAAATAACTTATGAAAGATATTATCCTTATAACGAAACAATCAAAAGTATTTTAGGGTCAGTTGGCCCCATTCATGAAGAAAATATAGATGAATATTTAAAAAATGGGTATATGCTAAATGATGAAGTAGGATTAAGTTATTTAGAAAAAGAATATGAAAGTTATTTAAAAGGAGAAAAAGCTATATATAAAGTTAATAGCAATGGAACATTAAAACTAATTAAAGAAGAAACTAAAGGTAGTGACATATATTTATCAATTGATATAGATATTCAGTTAGAATTAGAAAAGATAATTAAAGAAGAGATTCTTCTTGCGAAAAATAGCTATAATACACAATATTTCAGTGATACATTTGCAGTAATAGGAGATCCCTTAACTGGAAAAATAATTGCGATTAGTGGACAAAGATATTTGGAAAATACTCAAACTTTTAATGATATTACAAATGAAATTATTTCTTCATCTTTTACCGTAGGTTCAACTGTAAAGGGCGCTACTATTGCAGTTGGTTATAATAATGATTTAATAAATCCAAATAAAGTTATTAATGATTCATGTGTCAAGCTTTATTTAGTTCCAGAAAAATGTAGTTGGAAAAATTTAGGTCAAATAAATGATATTGAAGCACTTAGAATGTCATCAAATTACTTTCAATATTTAATAGCAATAAACTTAACAGGGAAAGCGTATACAAATAATATGATATTGGGGGCGACTAATATTCATTTTGATATATATAGAAATACACTTAGTGAATTTGGTCTTGGAAGTAGTACAGGTATTGATTTACCAGGAGAAATGACCGGTAATAAAGGTACTATTATCGCAGATGATTTATTACTTAATCTAAGTATTGGTCAGTATGATACATATACAACTATTCAGCTGCTTCAATATATGAACACCATTGCAAATGATAAAAATAGATTAGAAATTAGTTTGCTTGATAGGGTGGTTGGTGATAATGAAATTATATATATAAAGGAAAATGTTGTTCTTAATACTTTGAGTATAAGTGATGATGATTTTAATAGAGTAAAAACTGGTTTAAATGAAGTTGCTTTAAGTGGGACTGGGTATGGATATTTCAGTAATAAGTATAATCCAGTTGGAAAAACAGGAACTAGTGAATCATTTTTAGATCTTGATAATGATGGATTAATAGATACTAAAACAATGACTCTAACATTCGCTGGGTATGCTCCGCTTAATAATCCAACATACAGTATAGCAATAATTTCACCTCATATTTCAGTAAACGAAGAAGATAATGATTACATTTATCGCATAACTAGATACATTTCTAAGAAAATAACTGATTTTTTATTTGAAAATAGTTGATTTATTTGATATAATTAGATAGATTTATTGAAGGGAGCTGAATTTCATGGCTAAAAATGATAATCGTAATGATATTACAATGAGATGTACTACTTGTGGTTTTGAACTTAGACCTACTAGTAAAAACAGAAAAAATACAACTGAGCGTTTAGAAAAGAAAAAATATTGTCCTAAATGTCGTAAAAATGTTGTAGCTAAAGAAAAAAAATAATAAGGTAGGGAAACTATATGAATATAAATATCAATGATATTAAAAATGGTATGAGTGTTATTATTGATAATAACTTATATACTATATTAGAATTTCAACATGTTAAACCTGGTAAAGGACCAGCATTTGTTAGAATAAAACTTAAAAATTTAAGAACTGGTTCAACTATTGAAGAAACTTTTAATACAAATATTAAAGTTATCAAAGCTCATATTGAAAAAGTAGATGCCCAGTATTTATATGCTAGTGGTGATAATTATGTGTTCATGAATAATGAAACATACGAGCAAACAGAAATTTCTAAGGATGTTTTAAAAGATAAATTGGCTTTTATAAAAGAAGGTTTAAATATTACTATTGAATATTATGAAAATGAAATTATAGGAATTAATTTACCAGAAAAAATAGAATTTGAAATAATTGAATCTGAGCCAGCAGTTAAAGGAAATACAGCAACTAATGTATTTAAAGATGCTAAAATAGAAACAGGTTATACTGTTAAAGTTCCTTTATTTATTGAACAAGGAGAAAGAATTATAATTTCTACTAAAGATGGTAGTTATTCAGGTAGAGCATAAATTTTATGCTCTTTTATATTGTATAATAATATTTTATATGATATTATTAAATTGACTTTTACTTAGCAAAGATCTCTATAAATGAATATGGAGGTGTTTTTTATGTCTACAAGTATGTATACTTTAGAAAAATCACATTTAAAAAGTGTGATATTACAAATTGATAATGTAAAAAAAATAACTAAAAAAAGATTGGATAATTTACCAAGTATGTACCGGGAAGACCCTTACCAATTAGCAGATTTGATGTATAGGGCTGAAAGAAAATTGCAATTAATTGAAAAATCGTTAGATAAACCATATTTTGCTAGAATTGATTTTGAAAATGAGTTAAAATTTGTGGAAAAATGTTATATCAGCAAAGTAGGTATAAGTGATTCTGAAAACAAAATATTAACAGTTGATTGGAGAGCTCCAATTGCATCAATGTATTATGATTCAAATATAGGTAATGCATCATACATTTCTCCAAGTGGTGTAATAAATGGTAATCTTCTTATTAAAAGGCAATTTGATATTGAAAATGGCTTAATCTTATCTATTCAAGACGTTGATACAGTTTCAAATGATGATATGTTAAAACCATATTTAAATGCTAGTGCAGATAATAGACTTAAAAATATTGTATCTACTATTCAGTGGGAACAAAATAAAATAATTCGGGAAAATATAAATAAAAATATAATTGTTCAAGGTGTAGCTGGTTCTGGAAAAACGACAGTTGCTCTTCATAAAGTTGCGTATCTTGTATATAACAATATTGATTTTATTAAACCAGATGAATATTTAGTAATAGGTCCAAATAAATTTTTTGTAAATTATATTTCGGGGGTACTTCCAGATTTAGATGTTGAAAATGTAATGCAATCAACAATATTTGAAATATTAACTAGTATAATTCCAAATAATTTAAATCTAATTAGCGATGAAGAAAGGTTAGAAAAATATTTGAAAAATGCAAATATTTTAAATGTTAGTAAATATAAATCTTCTATAAACTTTAAAAATGATTGTGATCAAATAATAAATGAATACATAAAAAAAATAATACCAGATAAAGATTTAATTTATAAAGGAATTCCAATACTAGCTAGAAGTGTTATAGAAAAAATATTTACTGAAGATATTAATGATTATGAAACGCTTAATGTAAGAATGGAAAAATTTTATTCAAAATTTTCTAAATTTATTGAAACTAAAAAGGAAAGAATAATATTTAATGTAAGTAACTATTATATGTTAAACAAAAATGAAATAAAAAAAGAAGATTATCAGTGTGCTATAAAAGAAATTAAAAATAAATGTAGTAATATTATTAAAAGTTATTTTTCAAAAGCTAAGCCAAACATAATTCAATTGTATATACAAATTTTGTTAGAATTAAATATTAAAGAAGTATCATATTTGAGAAAGAAAAATGTTGAATTTGAAGATTTAGCTCCACTTATGTACATATATTATAAATTTTATGGGAATAGTAAATTCTATAAATATAAACATGTAGTAATTGATGAAGCTCAAGATTTGAGTGTATTTAATTATTATGTATTAAAACAATTGCTATCTAGAGCAACTTTTAGTATTTTTGGAGACTTAGCCCAATCAATATATGAATATAGATCTATAAATAACTGGGAAGAAATCATTGAAATATTTGAAAAAATAGATATAAAATATTTAGAAAAAAGTTATCGTACTACAGTGCAGATTATGAATGAGGCAAATAAAATCACGTCTAATATTGGATTAGCAAAAGCTGTTCCAGTTATTAGAAATGGTAAAAATGTTTTATATTATAGAAGTAGTGATTTGCTAAAAAGTATATTAGAAGTATTAAATAAGTACTTAAAAGAAAATTATAAATCTATAGCAATTATATGCAAAACTGAAAAAGAAAGTATCCAAATATATGAATATTTAAAAAATAATGGAATAGTACTAACTTTGATATCTGATAATGAATCTAACTATAATGCAGGTGTTTGTGTTATTACTAGTTATTTAGCTAAAGGCCTTGAGTTTGATGGCGTTATAATAAGTAATGCTAGTTCAAATGTCTATTTAGAAAATAATTTACTTGATATGAAATTACTTTATGTTGCAATGACAAGAGCACTTCATGAACTAACTATAATTTATAATAATGATTTAGTAAAATTTATTGGTGATGAATATGAGTGAAATACTAGTAACTAAAGAAGGTGCTATGCAACTTGATAATTTAATTAGTGAAACTTATGATAAAATAAATAAAAACAATATAGAAAAAAGTGAAGCAATGAATGATGCACCTGGTGATGGATGGCATGATAATTTTGCAGCAGAAGATGCAGCAAGAGTAGAAAAAATGTTAATGGGGCAATTAAATAAATTACTACTTGATAAAAAGAATTTAAAAATAATAAACGAAAAAAAGATTAAAGAAAATGTAAATATAAATGATTATATATATTTACAATTTATATATGAAAATGGAATGCATGAAGATGAAAAAATTAAATTAACAGGTTTATATAAACCTAATAATGAAGAAGAAATTACTTTAAATAGTATAGTAGGTAAAACGATATATAATAAAAAAATAAACACAGTGCATAGTTATTATGTAAATGATTTAGAAATTAAAATACAAATATTAAAAAAAGAAGGAGTGTAAAATGAAAAAAGAAATAAGCTGCGGAGCAATAGTTATTAAAAATGGTAAAGTACTACTGATTAAACATAAGGAAGGTCATTGGGGCTTTCCAAAAGGTCATATGGAATCGGGGGAAAGTTACATAGAAACTGCTAAAAGAGAAGTTAAAGAAGAAACTAATATAGATATTAAAATATTAAGTGATGAGTATTTTATAGAAAGTTATATAGTTAAAGAAAATATAAATAAAGATGTTATTTACTATTTAGCAGAGCCTCTTAATGATGAAATATTACTTCAAGAAAGTGAAGTGAACGAAGGTGAATTTATTAAAATAAATGAAATATGTAATCATTTAAATTTTGATGAAACAAAAAAACTTTTTTTAAATGCGATTGATAAATATAATAATATAAACTAATTAAGGTAAGGTATTAATTTTATATTATATACCTTTTTTCGTGCAAAAATATAAAAATTATGGTAAAATTATAGGGCTTGGAGGTAATATTTATGTTAAAAGCAATAGATGTTAGTTTAAAATTTGGTACAAAAACACTTTTTGAAAATGTTAATTTAGACTTTGGAAATAATTGTTATGGGTTAATAGGTGCAAACGGTGCAGGAAAATCAACGTTTTTAAAATTATTAGCAGGAGAAATCGAAACTACTAGTGGAGATATCATTAGAGGGAAAAATGAAAGATTAAGTGTTTTAAAACAAAATCATACACTATATGATGAATATACTGTTATTGAAACTGTTATCATGGGAAATAAAGAATTATATAGTATTATGGAAGAAAAAAATGCTATATATATGAAAGAAGATTTTTCTGATGCTGATGGAATAAGAGCAGGAGAACTTGAATCTATATTTGCCGAAATGAATGGTTGGGGTGCTGAATCAGAAGCTGCAACTTTACTTGCTGGTTTAGGTATTACTAATGAACAATTACAACTTCAAATGAAAGAGTTAAAAGATAGTGATAAAGTTAAGGTTCTTTTGGCTCAAGCTTTATTCATGGAACCAGATATATTACTTTTAGATGAACCAACGAATGGTCTTGATATGAAAAGTAAAACTTGGTTAGAGGAATTTTTATTAGATTTTAAAAATACTGTAATTATAGTATCTCACGACAGACACTTTTTAAATAAAATATGTACACACATTGTAGATATTGATTATAATAGAATAACTAATTTTGTTGGTAATTATGATTTTTGGTATGAGTCTAGTGAACTTATTCAAAGACAAATGAAAGATTCTAATAAGAAAAAAGAAGAAAAAATAAAAGAATTACAAGGTTTTATTGCTAGATTTAGTGCTAATGCATCAAAATCTAAACAAGCTACGTCACGTAAAAAATTACTTGATAAAATAGTTTTAGATGATATAAAACCTAGTAGTAGAAAATATCCTTTTGTTAACTTTGAATTCGAAAAAGGATTAACTGGTGAAATACTTCATTTAAGTAATATAAATTATGAACTTAATGGAAAAACGATATTAAAAAACTTCAGCTTATATGTTAATAAAGATGATAAAATAGCTTTAATAGGGACAAATGAAGTTGCTAAAACAATTCTTTTGAAAATCATAGCAGGTGAAATAACGCCTGATAGTGGAACTATAAAAATAGGGACAAATACCAATATTGGATATTTTGCTAAAGATCATGAAGAATTATTTGTTGATAAAATTTCAATGGTAGATTGGCTTAGAAGGTATTCTACAGATAATGACGATACTTTTGTAAGAGGTTTTTTAGGAAGGATGCTTTTTAGTGGAGAAGATGCGTTAAAAAAAGTCAATGTACTTTCAGGTGGTGAAAAAGTAAGATGTGTGCTTGCGAAATTAATGCTTGAACAAAATAATTTTTTACTAATGGATGAACCTACTAATCATTTAGATATAGAGTCTATTACAGCACTTAATAATGGTTTAACCAAATTTACTTCATCGTTTATAATTTCTACACATGATCAGCAGTTAATAGATACAGCCACTAACAGATTAATAGATATTAAAGAAGATGGAACGTATCGTGATAAATATATGACATATGATGAATATATGGAAAAATTTAGTAATTAATATTTAATTACTTTTTTTATGATAGAAAACCTATATTATAAAAATATTCTTATGTGTTTAATTAATAGACAGCACCTATTATATTTGATAAAATATATATAAGAATATAGGAGTGCACTATGGAAAATGAAGTATTAAAAAAATATAGTAAAGATAAAAGTAACTTAATAGAAATATTAAATGAATTTCAAGACAAATATGGATACATATCGCTTGAAAATCAACTATTAATATCTGATTATTTAAATGTATCGATGGCAGAAATTTATAGTGTGATTACATTTTATTCAAGATTTTCTTTATCTCGTAATGGTAAATATAATATATCGGTGTGTATGGGAACAGCTTGTTTTGTAAAAGGTGCAAAGAATCTTTTAGAGAAACTTGAAAATACATTAAATATAAAAACAGGTGAAGTAACAAGTGACGGACTATTTAAAATAGTGGAAAATAGATGTGTTGGTGCTTGTAGTCTGGCTCCAGTACTTATTGTTAATGATGAAATTTATGGAAACTGTACACTAGATAAATTAGAAAGCATTATTAATGATTTAAGGAGTAAAAATGATGAAAATTTTTAATGAAATTAGAAAAGAAAAAAACATTTTAAAAAATGAAAAACATATTTTAGTATGTAGTGATACTGGGTGTAGTGCATCAAATTCTATGAAAATAATAGATGAGTTTAACAAAATTATTAATAGTGAAAGTTTAGATAGTGTAAAAGTAATTAAAACAGGTTGTTTTGGTTTATGCTCTAAAGGACCTTTTGTAGCTGTAAAACCAGATAATGTATGTTATGCTCAGGTATCCATTAAAAATTGTAAAGAAATTATTGATAGTCATATAAAGCAAAATATTATAGTTGATAAATTATTGTTAGAAGATGAAAATGGTAAAATAAGTAAAAAGTTAGAAAATATTTCATTTTATAAAAAACAAAATAGACAAGTGTTAAAATTATGTGGATTAATTGATCCGGAAAATATTGATCATTATATAAAAAATGATGGTTATAAAGCTTTAGAAAAAATACTTACATTATCAAATGAATCAATAATTACCATGATAACTGATTCCAAGCTTAGAGGAAGAGGTGGGGCCGGTTTTAATACTGGTCTGAAATGGAAATCAGCATATGAAATTAAATCAGAACAAAAATATGTAATATGTAATGCTGATGAAGGAGATCCTGGAGCTTTTATGGACCGCTCTATTTTAGAAGGAAATCCTCACAGTGTTATAGAAGGAATTATTATTGCAGCATATGCTATTAATGCAAATAAAGGCTATATTTATATTAGAGCAGAATATCCAAATGCTGTAAAAAAACTTAAAGCAGCTATTAGTAAAGCATATGAATATAAAATTCTTGGAAATAATATATTAGATAGTAATTTTTCATTTGATTTAGAAATTAGAATAGGAGCTGGAGCTTTTGTTTGTGGAGAAGAAACAGCTCTTTTAGAATCCATTGAAGGAAAAATAGGACACCCCAGAGGAAAACCACCTTATCCTACTATTGCAGGATTATATGGCTGTCCAACAGTTATAAATAATGTGGAAACACTAGCAAATATTCCTCTTATTATTTTATCAGGAAGCAAAGCATTTAATAAAATAGGTACAGAAAATTCAGGAGGAACTAAAGTATTTGCTTTAGGTGGTGATGTTGTAAATACTGGCCTTGTAGAAGTGCCAATAGGAATAACGCTTAGAGAAATAATATTTGATATCGGTGGAGGAATTAACAACAATAAGAAATTTAAAGCTGCCCAAACAGGCGGACCTTCAGGAGGGTGTATACCTGAGGCGCTATTAGATACTAAAATGGATTACGAATCGCTAAAAAATATAGGATCTATGATGGGGTCTGGAGGCTTAATAGTAGTTGATGATAGTAAATGTATGGTATCTTTGGCTAAATTTTATTTAGATTTTACAGTAAGTGAAAGTTGTGGTAAATGTACAGCATGCAGAATAGGAACTAAAAGAATGAGTGAAATTCTTGAAAAAATAACAACAGGGAAAGCCCAGCTTGAAGATTTAGACCTTTTAGAAGATTTATCTAATACTATAATTAAAACTAGTTTATGTGGACTTGGACAAAGTGCTCCAAATCCAGTTTTAAGTACTTTAAAATATTTTAAAGAAGAATATATTAATCACATAGTACATCACAAATGTGATGCAAATATATGTAATTTATCAGATGAAATATTTATAGATCCTGATAAATGTAAATCGTGTGGCTTATGTCAAAAAGCATGTTCTTTTGAAGCAATTGAAGGGACAGCTATTAGAAAAATTAATAAAGAAAAATGCGTTAAATGTAAATTATGCATTAAAGCTTGTCCTTTTAATGCTATTATAGGTTAGGAGTTTTATGATTAATATAAGTATAAATAATAATGAATTTACTGTTAATGAAGGTAAAACCATTTTAGAAGTGGCTAGAAGTAATAATATTTTTATACCAACACTATGCTTTTTAAAAAATGTAAATAACAATAGTAGTTGTCGTATGTGTCTTGTTAAAAATCTACAAGATAATAAATTATATACAGCGTGCTCTTTAAAAGTTTATGATGGTTTAAATGTAAATACAAATGAAATTGATGTAGAAGAAGCCAGATTAAAAATGCTTAATTTAATAGTTTCAAATCATCATTTTGATTGTTTAAATTGTTCTAGAAAAGGCAAATGTGAACTAAAAAAATTAATGAAAAAATATAATGTGGAATCATCAATTTATAAAGGTGAAAAGCACACTTATCAAATAGATGATAAATCACCATCTATTGTTAGAGATTCAAATAAATGTATATTATGCAAAAGATGTGTAAGTGTATGTGATAAAATTCAAAATATAGGTGCTATAAATACAATGAACAGAGGATTTGATTCAATTGTTAGCACTGCATGTAACGCAAGTTTAAATGATGTAAATTGCACATATTGTGGTCAGTGTATTATAGCTTGTCCAACTGGTGCTTTAAGTGAAAAAGAAAATATATCTAAAGTTAAAAAGGCTCTTAAAGATGAGAATAAATATGTTGTTGTTCAAACTGCTCCGTCAATAAGAGTAGCACTAGGTGAAGAATTTGGCTATGAAATAGGAGAAAACGTTACTGGTAAAATGGTTAGTGCTCTAAATGAAATGGGATTTAAAAAAGTATTTGATACTAATACGGGTGCAGATTTTACGATTATGGAAGAAGCTGTTGAACTAGTAAAGCGTATTCAAAATAATGAAATATTACCAATGATAACATCTTGCTCACCTGCTTGGGTAAGATTTATAGAAATGAACTATCCAAATTACATAAATCATTTGTCTACTTGTAAATCACCTCATCAAATGCTTGGTGCCGTTATTAAATCTTATTACGCTAAACGAAATAAGTTAAAACCAGAAAATATTTTTGTTGTATCAGTTATGCCATGTACTTCAAAAAAATATGAAATCACAAAAAAAGGTAGTGAGGTAAATGGCTTAAAAGATGTTGATGCAGTAATAACTACTAGAGAACTTGCTAAATTAATAAATGATTACAGTATTGATTTTAAGAATTTACCAGAAAAAGAGTTTGATAATCCTCTTGGGTATGCAACTGGAGCTGCTGCTATATTTGGAACTTCTGGAGGAGTAATGGAAGCTGCTGTTAGAACTGCTAAAGATTTACTAGGAGATAGAAGTGAAAAAATAGTTTTTGAAGAAATTAGAAAAGACAAAGCTATCAAAAAAGCAGCAGTAACAATTAATAATAAGGAGTACAAATTAGTAGTAGTATCTGGACTTAAAAATGCGGACATTATATTAAAAGAATTAGAATCGGGTAAAGAAAAATATGATTTTATAGAAATAATGGCATGTCCAGGAGGATGCATCATGGGTGGTGGTCAACCTATAGTGCATAGCAATATTTTGGATAAAACAGATGTTAGAAGTTTAAGAGCAAGTGCTTTATATAGTGTAGATGAAAAAAGCAAAATTAGAAAATCGCATGAAAATCCAGAAATGCAAAAAATATATTTAGAATATATTGGGAAACCTGGAAAAGAAAAAGCACATGAATTATTTCATACAGTTTATGAAAAAACAACCAAATATAATTTAAAAAAAGAAATACCACAGTAGGTATTTTTTTGATATAATAAAGTTAAATGGAGTAGATTATGGGAAAAGATATTAAAATAGTAGATAAAAAAATGAATTTTGTATTTAGAGTTAGCGCACTGGTAATACATAATAAAAAAGTATTATTACAATTTAATGAAAAAACAGATTATGCAACTCTTCCAGGTGGTAAATGCAAAGTAGGTGAAGCTGCACATGAAGCGATGCTTAGAGAAATTTACGAAGAAACAAAACTTGAATGCAATTTTGTTAGAACAAGAGGAATTGTAGAAAATTTCTTCGAATCTGATTTTGATAAAAAAAGTAGACATGAAATTCTTTTTATTGGAGAATTATCTTTAAAAGTTGATAAATATATATTTCCAGAAATAATATATAATCAAGATGAAACAGCTAGCAGTGAAGAATATTTTAAATGGATTGAAATAAATAAATTGAAAGATTATAATGTTGTTCCTGATATTTTATATGAGATAATAAAATATAATCGATTATTTCACCATGTAAACAGAGAATACTAATTATATATGTAAAGATATAATATAAAAAGATCTTAATTTATTAAATAGTGTTATAATATTTAAGGAGTAAATATGAAGATTATAGTTTGTATAGATGATAAATATGGAATATCTTGGAATAATAAAAGAGTTAGTAAAGATAGAAAAATAATTGAAGATATAGAGTTTTTAAATGTATATTTACATATGAATAATTATTCATATAAAATGTTTGAAGAATATGGTTATAATAAAACAATTAATATTTCTGATAATATAGTATCGGAATCAGGTTTTTATTTTAATGAACTTAGTGACTTAAAAAAAATTGAAAAAGAAATAGATGAAATTATAGTATATAAATTTAATAGATCATATCCGTCTGATATTAAATTGGACATTGATTTAAGTAAATATATATTACGTGAAACAAAGGAATTTATTGGTAATTCTCATAAAAAAATTACTAGAGAAATTTATATTAGGAGCAGTATATGAAAAAAACATTAATAGGTTTAGTGGGTCTTGTAGGAATTGGTATTTACTTTTTAAATGGATCATATTCATTTGATGATGTAATTAATTTTTTCACTGATGATGCAAAAACTACAATAGAAAGTGCAACTACATATGAAAGTTATAATATTGATGATATTCCTGTATATACTGAAAATATATATGTAGTATTAAATGATAATATCCCATTATTTACTGATAATGACAAAGAAAAAAATATTTTTGAAGAATATATGCCACTAGATAATTTAAATAGAGCTGGCACTGCATATGCAAAAATAGATAGTAGTTTAATGCCTACTGAAGATAGAGAGAGCATAGGAACGGTAAAGCCTAGCGGATGGCAAACAGTTAAGTATGATATTGTGTCAGGGAAATATTTATATAATAGATCACATTTAATCGGATTTCAGTTAACTGGTGAAAATGCCAACGAAGAAAATTTAATAACAGGAACAAGATATTTTAATGTTGAAGGAATGCTTCCTTTTGAAAATATGGTAGCAGACTATATTAAAGAAACAGGTAATCCAGTTTTGTATAGAGTAACTCCAGTTTATGATGGAGATAATTTAGTTGCTAGCGGTGTTATTATGGAAGCTTTATCTACATTAGATGATGAAATAATGTTTAATGTATATGTATATAATGTACAGCCAGGAGTGACAATTAATTATAGTGATGGAACTAGTTATTTAACATAAAAAAAGAACTTGGGTTCTTTTTTTTTATAAACTTAATAAAGTTTAGTATATGAGTAAAAAAATAGACTATCCACTTTTAATAAGTGTTGTTATATTAAGTGTTTTTGGTTGTATAATGATATATTCTTCTAGTTATGTATGGGCAGAATATAAATTTGATAACCAGTATCGTTTTGTTATGCAGCAGAGTTTATTTTTAATAATAGGAATTATTGGAGTATTTATTATTTCTAAAATTAATTATAAATTTTATGAAAAAAGAAGTAATTTAATTTTTATAATATGTTTCGTATTATTAATTTTAGTACTTATTCCTGGGATAGGAGTTGTTCGTAATGGATCTAGAAGTTGGTTTGGTATAGGTTCGTTTGGATTACAACCTTCAGAATTTACAAAATTAGCTTTAATTATTTTTACATCTAAATATTTATCTAAAAATAAAATTAATACCAATAATAATATAAAAAATATAATGCCGCTTTTAGGTGTTATTATTTTAACATTTACTTTAATTATGCTAGAACCAGATTTTGGAACGGGTGTAGTACTAGTGTTAACTAATATAATTATAATATTTGCCTCTGGAGTTAACTTAAGTTTTTTTATAAAATTAGGTATAGCAGGGTTGCTTGGTGTAGTAGGTTTAATTATAGCGGCACCCTATAGAGTTGCCAGAATTGTATCGTTTTTGAATCCATGGAGTGATCCACTTGGATCAGGTTTTCAAATAATTCAAAGTTTATATGCAATAGGACCAGGTGGTCTTCTCGGACAAGGATTTATGTCTTCTAGGCAAAAACATTTTTATCTTCCTGAGCCTCAAACTGATTTTATATTTTCTATTATTAGTGAAGAATTTGGTTTTTTAGGAGTCATAATTGTTACATCTTTCTTCTTTTTTATATTTTATAGAATTATTAAAATATCTCTTAAACAAACAAATTTATTTGCAAAATATTTATCATTTGGTATAGGAAGCGGAATACTAGTGCAAGCACTTCTCAATTTAGCTGTAGTTGTGGGACTTATACCTGTTACAGGGGTAACGCTACCATTTCTTAGTTATGGTGGATCAAGTCTTTTAATATCACTAGCAAGTATAGGAATAGTTTTAAATATAAGTAAAAAGTGATATAATAAACAACCAAGAGGTGTTACTATGAATAGAAATGTTATTTCGATTATTGATGGAGCAGCAGGTAGCTGTGGTAAAGGTAAAGTAATTGGAGAGATAGCAACAGATTATAATATAGTTGCTACAATAACTAATAATATGCCTAATGCAGGTCACACCTTTGTTGATGAAAATGGATTAAAACATGTATTTAGAAATATTCCAGTAACCATTGTAAATCAAAAAGCTGAACTATTTATAGGTCCTGGGTCAATAATAGATATGAATGATTTTATTGTTGAATATGAAAGTATAAAAGACTTACTTGGAGATAGAAAGATATATGTTCATGAAATGGTACCAATTATAGATGATAGACACAAAGAATACGAAAAAAACAATTTGAAATTTGGCTCTACATTTAAAGGTTGTGGAACGGCTATATCAGAAAAAGTAACTAGAAATCCTGATTTAGAATTTTTCAAAGGATATAAAAATGCTATAGTAATTAAAAATGATGACTATTTAGAAAAAATTAATAAGCATTTAAATAACATTCAAGGATATGTTTTATTAGAAGGGTCGCAAGGGGCTGATTTATCACTTAATCATAGTGGAAATTACCCATATGTAACAAGTAGAAATGTTTCTACCTCTCAGTTATTAGCAGATTCAGGAATATCACCTTTAAGACTTTTAGATACTTTAATGGTTATTAGGCCGTTTCCTATAAGAATTAGTAACATTTCTTATAATGGAAATTATATTAATACAGGTAGGTATGGAACTGGTAACGAACTTACTTGGTCACATATAAATATTTCATCTTTAAATAAAAGTTATCCGACTATAGATATGTTTGATGATTTAAGTTTTATTATCGATAAAGAATATATTGAATTTATAATAAATAAATTTTCACAGGAACAACTCCTACAAGTATTTAATGGTGAAGTTGATTTGAATAATCTTAATAATATTAAATTACTGGAGTTAGAAAGATTATATAATAAACTACAAAATAATGTTACATATAGTAGTGAATTTTATGATTTTGGGGAAATAAAAGATTTATCTGAAACAACTACTGTTACAAAAAAAGAAAGAAGAGTGTTTGATTTAGATATTAAAAAACTTAAAAATAATTGTATAGTAAATGATCCAAATTATTTATACTTAAACTTTTTCCAACATCTTGATATTAACTATTCAAAGGTAATAGGTCGTTATGATGATATATACTTTAATAGATATATAAGAAATTATTTAGAATGGTTAGAAGATGAAACAAATTCAAATATAGTTTCTTTAGGAACTGGTTCTAAAAATAATGAAAAAATAGTTAGAAAGAAATTAAAATTATTTTAAAATAAAATAGACTAATTAAAAAGTGTAACCATAAAAAAGTACTAACCAAATATACGTGACGGGGGTAACTCTACCTTTTCTTAGTTATGGTGGGTCTAGTTTATTAATTTCACTTGCAAGTATAGGAATAGTTTTAAATATAAGTAAAAAATGATATACTTTAAGTAGAGGTGCGCAGTGGGATTAATCAAAGGAACAGTAAAATTAGAAGATGATTACAAAAAGTTTATTTATGAATATAAACTAGAAAAAGAAAAATTGAATATATAAATTTATTTTTGCTTCGAAAGTGTTATAATTGATTCAGAGGAAATTATATGGAAAGAGATGTAAATATAATAAAAAAATATTTGTCAAAAAAAAATATTACTTTAGTTGATTGTAAATTAATTGAAAGTGGTAGTAAAAGTAGAGCATATAATGTTAATAATGAATATTTTTTTAAATTTAAGAAGAAAAAAGTTTTAGAAGGAGAAGCATTTTATTTTTCGATATATGAAAATAAATTTTATCCAAAGTTTATTGATATTGATGTTGATAATGAATTTATAGTATATAAAATGCTGGAAGCAAATGATTGTAAAGATGCGAGACCAATAATTAATTTAATTAAGATTATATATGATATAACTAAAAGTTATAAAAGAATTAATTGTAATGGATATGGATATTATAATAATATTAAAAATTCATGGTGTGAATTTTTACAGGATGAATGCAGTGATGCAAGAGAAGTTCTAACCCATTATTTTGATAATGAAACTTTTGAAATAATAAATGATGAACTATATAAAATGAAGAATTATACTTTTGAAAAAAAGCTTATTCATGGAGATTTTGGACTACATAATACTATGGTTAAAGATAATAATTTTGTCGCTATAATTGATCCAGAAACTTTAATTGGTGACCCTGTTTATGATTTTATTTTTTATTGTTTTTCTGATGCAACATTATTTGATGTGATATCACTTAAAGAAATAATTTCACTATGCGAAGTAGAGGAAAAATATATTTCTTCTTATATTAAAATTATTTTCTTTATTAGAATGAGTAGAGCATATAAATATATGCTATCTGATATGCAAAAATATGCAAATAAATGGGATGAAATAAAAAAATTAGAGGGGTAAATATATGGATAAAAAATGTATTAAAATATTTTTTGAAGAAATAATTCAAGAGGCATCTAAAGGATGTGTAGAAAGTTATTTTAAATATAATATACTTTTTAATACTAAAATTTCTGAATTAGGAATTGATATGAAATGTAATGATACTTTTAATGAATATACTGTTCCGACATTAAAAATAAATAATATATCATTGTTTAACGAATTACTAGGCATTTATGTAGAAAAAGCGCTAGATTTTTATGAATTTGAAGAATTACTTGAAGATGATTGTAATGATTATTATAAAATCAAAACAATTTTATCTTTATTGTGGTCAAATGCTACTGTATATGATTTTGAAAATCCTATATATTTTTTAAAAAATAGAATACAGTTTTTTGAAAATAAATTGATAAATGAAACTTGCTTTGAATATTCTTCTTTTTTTGAATCTGATTTAATAGTTAAAACTATTAAAAGTAAAATAGTTAATGAAACGCCTTATGCTTTAGAAATTAAATTATCCTTAAATGGATTGGAATATTTTTTTCCTCTTATATATTATGGTATTTCTGATAATAAATTATATTTATATGCTATGCAGTCAAATAAAAATAATACGAATAAATTTGCAAAAAAAGTAAATAGAAAACTTTATAAATTAAATGGTGATATATCTTTTGATGATGATATTATGAATGTTACTCACAGTTTTGTATACGCATTTAATAGTATTATAAGAACGGCTTTTGCAAAAAGTATAAAAGATATTGAGGTTATTCATATGATGCCTATAAGATATAATGCTAAACTATTATCAATATACAATAAAAATAAGTATTATAATGACCAATCAAAATATGATTGTAAGTTAAAATTAATTAATGCTGATAACATACAGTATAACATCACAAATAAATTAATTAATCTTTGTTTAAGAATGGCATATCATTATGAAAATATAGATATAACTAATATACCTAGTGGTCCAGAAGATAAATTACAACTTAAAATTAATGATTTGGAAGTAAATAATGATATTCTAAATGAAGTAGAGATAAAAGTAAAATAGAGGTTCTAAAATATCAATTATAGTGATATAATATAATTATATAAGGAGAAAGATATGAAAAATTATTCGTATAATGAAATAATACAAGATGAGGATATATTAGCGCTTTACGTGCCTGTATCTTTAGTTAATTCAGCTTATTTACAGTGTAAATATAATACTGAGGAAAAATACCATGCATCAAAAAATGTTTTGGAAATAATATTAGCAGGAATAGAAAAAATGAATATAGATTATATATTAATGGCAAAAAATGATATTTTATGTGCATTTGAAATTATAAGTGATTTACCGCTTAAAGCGTATACTATTAGTGAAAAACAAAGAGAGTGCTCTAGTAGACAAGATTTTTTAGAGTCGCCATTTAATTTTGATAAAGAAGAAATAAAAAAATACAAATTATCAAAAAACTGGTTAGTTAATAGAAACGATATAGAAAATAAGTTAGTTGATCTGGGAAATAGTGATGATTTAAAAAAAGAAAAAAATAAATTAGATATAGTTTGTAATTTACTAAGAGAAGAAAATACACTTTCAATTGGTGAAAATTTTTATTCGGTTACTACCGGAGAAAATATATTACACTTATTTGAAAATGATAATATAATAGTTAAAGATGAATCTTATTTAACACATGTAAGTACATATGTTAGATAAGATTAGTTAAATAGATAATATTGATTATCTATTTTTTATGTTATAATGATAAAAATGGAGGTAGTATGTTATATATAGTAAGGCATGGTCAAACAAATTGGAACAAATTAAAAAAACATCAAGGGCAAGCTGATATACCATTAAATGAAACTGGAATTTATGAAGCTGGAATTGTTAAAGAAAAATTAAAGAATATAAAATTTGATGTTGTATATTCTAGTCCTCTTTCAAGAGCTTTAAAAACTGCATCAATTATTACTAATGAAAAAATAACTATTGATGATAGAATTATCGAAAGAGGTAATGGCGATTTAGAAGGTATGCATGTTGATGAAATAATTAAAATCATTAATTATAGAGATGAAAAATGCATTGAAAAATATAATATTGAGCCTACTAAGAATTTGCTGAATCGTGTATTTAACTTTCTAGATGAAATTAAAGAAAAGTATGCAGATAAGAATATATTAGTTGTTACACATGCAGGAACTAGTATTTATATGAGAATATATTTTGAGGGATTCCCTAAAAATGATGATTATGATAGTTATAAATTAAATAATTGTGAATTTATTACTTATGATTTAAGAAAAGAGGATTAATATGAAATTAATGTTGGCAAGTACTTCTAAATTTAAGAGCGAAATACTTAGTAAGGTACATCTTAATCATGAATGTGTAAAAAGTAACTTTGTAGAAGAATTAGATAATCGTGATGATGTATATGAATATGTTAAGGCTTTATCATTAGGGAAGGCTAGTAATGCTATATGTGATAAAAACGATAATATTATTATAGGACTAGATACAGTAGTTTATATTAATGGAAAAGTAATGGAAAAACCAAAATCTATAGAAGAAGCTAAAGAAAATATATTGCTTACTATGGGGAAAACTTCAGAAGTTGTAACTGGCATTACTATTATAAATAATAATACAAAAGAAATTATAACAGACTATCAAATTACTAAGATATCATTAAGAAAAATAAAGGAAGAAGATATAAATTATTATTTAGAAAATGAAAAAGGTATTATGCATGCATCTGGTTACATTATAGAAACTATATTATCAAATTTTATAGAAAAAATTGATGGAAGCTACTATAACATATTGGGGATTCCAGTCGAAAAAATATATTATTACCTTGAAAAAATGGGATATTCATTAAAAGATTTACAAAAAAATAATTTATGATATAATAACCCATATTAAAAGGGGTGATTTCATGGAAAATTATGAATTAGCATATAAACAGTATTTAGAAGATATAAATAATTATCAAGTTTTAAATGCAGATGAAACATTAAAATTATACATAGAAATGGAAAATACTGGTGAAGATTATTATTCAAAAATTATAAAAGGAAATATAAAATATGCTATGGAACTAGCTTTTAAATATTATAAATATCCAGCTGTTAAAAATGCATTTGAAATTAGTGATATAATTCAATATGCAAATATAGGACTTATTAATGCAACGCAAAATTTTGAGTATAAAAAAAATGTTAAGTTTACCACATGGGTATATATACATGTTAAATCTGTTATTATTAAAGGTCTCAAAAAAGATACGTTGTTAAGATTACCTGATGATAAACACGAGTTATATTTAAAACTATTAAAAGAAAAAAGAAATAATGAATTATTAGAAATTCCTTTTTCTATGGAGGAATTTGCGGCAAAAAACAACATTTCTTATAAAAAATTAGTATTGATTTATAATAGGATGTCTAATATACTTTATTTAGATGAAAAGGATGAATTTAATTCTGACCAAAGAGAAAATATTGAAAAATTTGATGCTTTAAAATATACAAATGGAGCTTTGTTAACGGAAAACATTGAAGAAATAGCGGAAAATAATTTTTTATCAAAAGATATACTGCAGTCTTTAGATTCAATATTAACACAAAGAGAAAAGTATATAATAATGGCCAGATTTGGTTTTTTTGAAGATAAAAAATGCTATACGTTAGAACAAATAGGGGAAGAATTAGGATTAAGTAGATCTAGAATTTGTGCTATTCAAAATTCAATATTAAAAAAATTATTAAGAACTCATAATTTTCAACGTTATAAAAAATATTATCAAAATAATTAGAAAGGGAGCAAATGAAAAAAGAATATTTAGATTTATATAATTGTAATAATGTGTTTACAGGGAAAAAAATTTTGAGAACAAAAAATGTCAGAAATGAAGTTGAAGATGGTTATTACTATTTAATAGCAGTTATAATTATAGAAAATACTAAAGGGGAAATATTAATGCAGTATACCTCTAAGGAAAAAGGAAGTATCTTTGCTTTAACAGGAGGTCATGTTATAAGTGGAGATGACTCAATTACATGTATAGTTAAAGAAGTTAAGGAAGAAATAGGACTGGATATAAATCACAAAGACATATCAATATTTCAAACTTTTAAAGAGACTCATCAAATATGGGATGTTTTTTATCTAAAGATGGATGTTGATATAAAAAAATTAATATATCAAAAAAGTGAAGTAGAGTATGCTGAATTTATAAATAAAGAAAAATTAAAAAATATGTTGAAAGAAAAAAAGATTAGAATATCTAATCGTTCAATTATTTTGGATTATCTTTTAAAAAAGTAGATGTAATCTACTTTTTATTTTTATATAAAACATTTATATCTACATCACCACTAACTCCATTTACAACGCCAGCATTAGTAAGTTGCCATATATAGTAAGAACCTTCGTAATTAGTTTGTGATGTATAGTGGGCAAGCCATATATCATGATCATATAATGTCCATATATTCCTAAGGTAACTTGCGCTACCATAATTAATAGCTTCATATCCGTTTTTTTCTATTTCGCTAATAAAAGCATCTGCTAAATTATTTATATCTACTAAACTCATATCATATTCATTGAATTTTGACCATTCTTCCCAGTCAAATGATATAGGTAATTCTAATTTTTCTCCATCTAAAGTATCAATTATCCAGTTTGCTTGTTTTTTAACTTCTTCAATTGTATTAGCATAACTATAGTAATATAATCCAACATCTAAACCAGCTTTTTTTGCATTTGTTAAATTTTCTTTAAAATATTCATCTAAAACACTTTCGTTATCATCATTATGACCCCATCCAATTCTAATAAAAACAAATTCAACACCAGCTTCTTTAACTTTTTCATAGTCGACTTCACCTTGCCATTTTGAAACATCTATTCCTATTGCAGTATTTTCATTTTTGTGTTTACTGATAATATCATCAAGATAAATAGGAGTAGGTGTGTAGCTAGATGTAGTTACTTCATCTTTAACTGTTAAAGTAAATTTATTTGTAGTTTGATTATTACTAGAATCAGTAGCTTCCACTTCTAAATTATATATTCCAGCGGTATTTATATCATATTCTCCAATTATTTTACATTCAGGGTTTTTATCATGGTTATCTGCGCATAAAGTATAATCAAGCATGTTAAACTCATTTCCAGTTTTGATCGTGTAATTGCTAGAATTTAAAATTAATGGTTTAGTAGTATCAACAACCTCATATGAAATGTTACCTGTAAATTTTTTTTCATCAACAATATACTCAAATGTATATTTATTATTGCCTAACTTTTTAGTATCTATAAAGCTACTTGTTATAAGTTTTGCATTTTTGCTGAAAACTAATATATCTTCTAAATTAATTTCTTCATAGTATTCATAACTTAAATTATCTTCATATGTATAATATGTATCGTTAAATTCAATTTTTTCTTCATCCATAAATGAATATATCATTATTGCTCCTATTAATAATGTAAGTGGCAAAGCAATAATAAATATTTTCTTCCACATTTTAATCACGTCCTTTAATAAAAATATTATAATATATATATATTATCAATGCAAATACTATCATTGACAAATACAGTATAAAATAGTAAAATACTATCATTCAAAGGGGAAATATGTATGGAGTATAATATAGAAAAACTATTGAAAATAGTAGAATCTTATAATCCGGATGAATTAAAAAAAGTGAAATTTGCATATGAGATTGCTAATAAATTTCATATGCATCAATATCGTAAAAGTGGAGAACCATATATTATTCATCCTTTAGCGGTAGCTACAATGCTTGCTAATATGCATGCTGATGGTGCAACATTATGCGCTGCTTTACTCCATGATTTAGTAGAAGATACTACAATGACTTATCATGCGCTTGAAAAATTATTTGGCAAAACTATTGTTTCTTTAGTTGAAGGAGTAACTAAAATATCTAAAATTACTACTCATCAAAAAGTGAAATTAGAAGTTCTTAATAATGCAAAATTAATTAGAAGTGTTAATTATGACATAAGGATAATAATATTAAAACTCGTAGATAGACTACACAATATGCAAACGCTTGATGCACTTCCTGATTTTAAACAAAAAAGAATAGCGCTTCAAACAATGGAAGTGTATGCACCACTTGCATATTATATTGGAGCCTATAATTTAAAAAGAAAATTGGAAGATTTATCTTTTAAATATTTAGAATCTAATCAGTATGACGAAATAACAAGTAAACTAGATAATCAAGAAAAAAGTATAAAAACATCGTTATTTAGTTATATAGTAGAGTTTAAGAAATTATTATTAGAAAAAGCTGGTATTGATTGTGAGATAGAACTTAGAACAAAAAATAAATATCGAATATTTTTGAAATTAGAAGAAGGTATTCCTTACGAAGAAATACATGATATTTATTCATTTAAGATTATTACAGAAACTGAAGATGATTGTTATAAAATATTAGAAATTATAAAAAACACTTATGAATCACATGATGGAATTGTAAATGACTACATAGTTAATACTAAAGATAATAACTATAGGGCTATACATACCAAAGTTAAGTATGAAAATAAAGTGATTCAATTTAAAATATTGACAAAAGATATGCAATATATTAGTACATATGGGCTCATCGGTTATTGGAAAAAATACGAAGGATTAGCTCCTGATAAAATGCTTGAAAAAATGCAAAAATCAGAATTTTTTAAATCATTGAAGCTAATATCCGAAGAACAAAGTAACTTGGAAAATAAAAACTCAGATAGTGAAAAATTTATGGAAAGAGTTAAATCTGAATTGTTGACTAGAAAAAATATTCATAATTCATAATTTATGAAGTTGATAATTACTTGTAAATATGATATATTATATTTGTAATCGTTTAAGAAAGAATTAATTAATATAAATTTCAAAAAGAGAGCTAATGGATGGTGAAAATTAGTGAATTTTATTAATTATGCTACTTTCCTAGATTAATCGGCTAAAAGTCGTTAAAAATAAAAAAAGTAAATAAAAGGATGGTACCGTGCCTAAGGCACTCCTTGGGTATTGTTCTTTTTTATTTTAGAAAGAGGGAAAAATGAAAATATTTTTAATCGCTGGAAAAGCAGAAAGTGGAAAAGGAGAAGTTGCTAAATTCATTAAAGAATTTTATATATATAAACATGAACAATCTGTTATTACTGAATATGCTAAATATATAAAATTATTTGCGAAAGAATTAAGTGATTGGGATGGAAATGAAAATACTAAACCTAGAAAATATTTGCAAGATGTAGGTAAAAAAATTAGAGATATTAATCCTGATTATTTAATTAATAATATGCTTCAAGATTTTGAGATATATAAGGAATATGCTAAAAATATTATAATTTCTGATGTTAGAATGCCAGAAGAAATAGATAAAATAAGAAACGCATATGATGATGTATATGCAATAAATGTTGAAAATCAATATGCTCCTAGTAATTTAAGTATAGAAGAACAAATTGATGTGACTGAACTTGCATTAGAATCATACAATGATTTTGATTATATTCTTGTAAATGATAATTTAGAATTATTGAAAGATAAAATATTTAATATATTGGAGGAAATAAAGTGATAAATGTTAGAAAATTATATATAGATTTTTTTGAAAGTAAAAATCATCGTGTGATTAAGTCAGCTTCTTTAATACCACTTAATGATCCAACGGTTTTATTTAATACAGCTGGTATGCAGCCATTAGTTCCATATTTTATGGGTGAAAAACATCCATATGGTACAAGACTTGTAGATTATCAAAAATGTATTAGAACAAATGATTTGGATAGCATTGGAGATGCAACACATCATACTTTTTTTGAAATGTTAGGTAACTGGAGTTTAGGGGATTATTTTAAAGAAGAAAGTATTAAATATAGCTTTGAATTTTTAACTGAAAAGCTTAATATTCCGATAGAAAAATTAGCAGTTACATGTTTTGAAGGTAATGAAAATATACCTAGGGATGAAGTTTCTGCAGGTGTTTGGGGTAGTTTAGGTATCAAAGAAGAAAAAATAGCTTTTTTAGGTATGGAAGACAATTTTTGGATAGCAGGAGAAACAGGTCCTTGTGGTCCAGATACAGAAATATTTTATTTTAGAAGTAATGAAGATATACCTGATAAATTTGATCCTGAAGATAATCGTTGGGTTGAAATTTGGAATAATGTTTTCATGGAATATAATAAAGATTCTAATGGAAACTATAATGAATTACCTAAAAAAAATGTAGATACCGGAATGGGACTGGAAAGAATAGTTTCTGTTCTTGAAAATGTTTTTGATAATTATGAATCTAGCATTTGGAAAGATATTATTAATGAAATAGAAAACATCAGTGGATTAAAATATGAAAATAATAAAGTTTCAATGAGAATTATTGCAGATCATATGAGAGCTGCAATAATGATTTGCGCTGATGACGCAGGAATTAAACCTAATAATACTGACCAAGGGTATATATTAAGAAGACTTATTAGAAGAATGATTAGGCATGCTAAAACTTTAAATATTGATTTAAACTCAGGATTTGAAAAACAATTAGCTAAAGTAATAATAAATCAATTTTCACCATATTATGATGAATTAATAAGAAATGAAAAAATAATTTATGATGTATTAAATAATGAAATTATTAAGTTTAATAAAACTATAGAAAAAGGGTTACGTGAATTTGATAAAATACTAAAATCAAATCCCAATCTTATATCAAAAGAATCAGCATTTAAATTATATGATACATATGGGTTTCCAATTGAACTTACTACTGAACTTGCAGGTGAAAAAAATTTAAAAGTCGATGTTGATGGATTTTATGAAAAATTTAAAGAACATCAAGAATTATCTAGACAAGGTTCTAAAGAAAAATTCAAAGGTGGTTTAGGTGGCCAAGGGGAAGAAGAAACAAAATATCATACAGCAACTCATCTATTAAATGCTGCTTTGAAAATAGTAGTGGATCCATCAGTTTGCCAAAAGGGAAGTAATATCACAAGTGAAAGATTGCGTTTTGATTTTCTATGTGATCATAAATTAACAGATGAAGAGAAAATTCAAACAGAAAATTTAGTTAATAATTGGATAGAAGAAGGTTTAGAAGTATCTTATGAATCTATGTCAAAGGATAAAGCACTCCAAAGTGGAGCAGAATGTATGTTTATTGAAAGATATCCTGAAACTGTTAATGTTTATAGTATAGGAAATGTATCAAAAGAGTTGTGTGGTGGCCCTCATGTTAAAAATACTAATGAGCTTAAAAAAATCAAAATTATGAAAGAAGAAAGTAGTTCTGCTGGAGTAAGAAGAATAAAAGCAAAATTTATATAAAATATCAATTAAATTGATATTTTTTTGTTTTTTAGTGTTTATTATAAAAATTTTAGTATATAAATTGGTAAATTATGGTATGAAAATTTAAAATTGTTTACTTGAAAATATTTTATTTTTTGCTATATTTAAAAAAAGGAGACACATGAAACCAATTATAAAATGTGAAAATTTACATAAAAAAGGTATTTTGAAAAATATTTTTCTCGAAATATATAATAATGAAAAGGTAGCTCTTATCGGAGAGAGTAAGGCGGGTAAAACATATTTATTAAAGTCATTAGTAGGAATAAACAAAGTAGATAAAGGGCAAGTATGCTTAAATTCATTTGATATTAATATTAATTTTGTGGATGCAATAACTTTAGTAGGAGTTGTCTTTAATTATGAAGATTTATATCTTCATTTAAATGGTTTTAAAAACATGAAAATAGCAGGTAATCTTTATAGAGTAAATGACAATAAGTTATTAGAATTATTAAAACTTTTTTCTTTAGAAAAAATAATGTTGAATAAAGTATATGATTATTCAATAAGTGAGAAAAAAAGATTAATTTTAGCTAGAGCTTTGGTGGCTGATCCAAACATATTAATTATTGATAATATTTTTAGTGATATAGATGATTTTAGCAAAAAATTATTAATAAATATACTTGATAATTTAGAAAATATTTCTTTTATAATAAGTGATTATGATATAGAGATATTAAATAAAATATGCAATAAATTTATAATTCTTAAAAAAGGTGAGATTATAAAAACTGGAAAAATAACTTCTAAACAAAGTTTGAAAAAAATATATGAAAAGAGCTGTAATTGAAAATATTGTTAAATTCTGAATATATTAAATTTGCAAATTTAAAAATATTTAAAATAATACATATATTATTAATAATATTTATTATATTTGTCGCTATTTTGTATAAAAGTAGTGGAATAACTATTGACTTTGCTCTTGCAAATTACTTAGAAGATTATTCTTTTTATACTTTCTTGGTATCTACTTACTGTGCATATATATTATTTAAGTATGATAATGATTATATGAATATTGTTCCTTACGATAGAAAACAAATTATAAGGTCAAAGTATATAATGTTATGTTTGTTTATAATGTATATTTCAATAATAAATTTAGTAATGGTTATTATAATCTATGGTAGCATTTTAGGAATAAAGGAAATAGATAATAATATATATTTTAATAATATAATGCAAAATACTCATGTGCTTAGTTATATAAGTATCGGGTATATTTACTATTTGTTAAGTTATCTTTCTATAGCAACATTTACATTTATAATTGCTACATATAATTATAAAATATCTTTGTATGTCACATATATAATATTTTTTATAGGAGAAATAATAAATGTTAATGTTGGAAATGATAATAAATTTCAAGTATTATTAACAAGTCAATGGGACTTTGTAAAATATATTGGTTCTAGTGATTCAGATATTATATTATCTTTATTGATATGTACAATATATTATATATTATTGTTAATATTTATCAAAAAAATAGAAGAAAAAATGCAAAAAAAATAATAAAAATGGTATACTATATTTAAGAGGTAAATAATGAAATATAAATTACATAAAATAAAAAATATTATTTATAATTGTCTATATTTTTTAATAGCGTTATTAATTTTATTGCTTATAGTAATGCCTATGCTTAAAATTTTAGATATAAATAGTAGTGTGATATTAAATAGTTTTTCTGAAGAAAAAAATAATTCATATATCAAAACAGAAAAAGAAACTAGTATATTAGCAAAAGTTATTGAGCCTACCATGGAAGAAAATTTTAATGAATATATTGAAGGAAAAATTAAAAACACATATCCAAAATTTATAGTTGATAGTATAAAAAAAGATACTGTTTTAGTTGAGTATAAAGTACATAGTGATTATTTGAGCATTTTATATAGTAATTTTGATTATGAAGAAAAAATGGGTAAAATAGAAATTATAATTAATTACAAGGATATAAAATCTTATTTGAAAAAAGATTTTGAATATAACGAAGAATATGTTTTTGAAGAAACTGTTACGGAAAAAAAATACATAGCATTTACTTTTGATGATGGACCACATGTCGTTTATACTGAGCAAATTTTACAAACTTTAAATGATAATAAGGCAAAAGCTACATTTTTTATGTTAGGGTTGAGTATGGAAAATAATCAGCATTTGATAAAAAAAGTAAATGATGAAGGACACGAAATAGGGCTTCATGGATATAGTCATAAAAATTTCACAAGAATGAGTATTAATGAAGTTGAAAATGAATTAAATAAAGCAAATGATATTTTATATGATGCAATAGGTAAGAAATCATCTTTAGTAAGACCACCATACGGAAACGTAAATAACAATATTAAAAATAATCTAAATTACTCATATATACTTTGGAATATTGATACTGATGATTGGCGTTATAAAGATCCGGAACATTTATATAATCATGTTATAAATAATGTTAAAGATGGAGATATAGTCCTATTTCACGATATATATGAAACAACCGCTAATTCATTGCAAAAAATCCTTGAAGAATTATATTTTCAAGGATATCAAGTTGTTGATGTGTCAACGTTGTCTCAAATAAAAGGGCAAGAAATATTAAATAATATAAGTTATGGTAGTTTTAATTAACTACTTTTTTTTACTTAGTTTAAAATAACTTATTATAAATACTAATGCTGCAATAAATATAAGTCCAGTGAAAGTATAGTGGTATAAAGATGCATTATTTATAATGCCGTCTATTAGCAAAAAAATACTATATACTGCGCAAAATAAACCACATAGCAATACTCTTTTTAATCTAGTTTCATATGATGTTATATCTTTTTTCTCTTTTTTCATAGTTACCTCTTACATGAATTGTATCATTAAAATGTATTATGTTCAACAATGCACTTGAAAAAATAAAAAAAAGTGATATACTAAATTTATCTTGGACCGTTAGCTCAGTTGGTAGAGTAGCTGACTCTTAATCAGTGGGTCCGGGGTTCGAGCCCCCGACGGTCCACCAAGAAAAAATAAGAAGTTAATTCTTCTTTTATTTTGCAAAATTCTATTAAAATATAAAATTAAATATATTAATTTGGAAAAAAAACAATTATTTTAAAATAAAATGAAAAAAATAGTTGCAAATTATAATAAAATAGGGTAAAATGTAATAGCAGTCACAAAGATGGGCTTGTAGCTCAGCTGGTT
>CAYJFC010000001.1:58657-82920 GCA_964369625.1 uncultured Muribaculaceae bacterium | reverse complement strand
TAACTGCTGTCTCCCGTAGGAGTCTGGGCCGTGTCTCAGTCCCAGTGTGGCCGATTAACCTCTCAGTTCGGCTACGCATCGTTGCCTTGGTAGGCCATTACCCCACCAACTAGCTAATACGACGCAGGCCCATCTCTAAGCGAAGCTTGAAAGCTCCTTTACTCCGTAGAGCACATTCGGTATTAACGATCGTTTCCAATCGGTATCCCCAACTTAGAGGTAGGTAACCCACGTGTTACTCACCCGTTTGCCACTAGGGGAAAAATCCAAATCAATTAAATCCGGCTTTGGAGCAAGCTCCTCAGCTTTCAATAAAATCAATGGGTCCCCTCGTTCGACTTGCATGTCTTAGGCATGCCGCCAGCGTTCATCCTGAGCCAGGATCAAACTCTCAATGAAATTGATTTATATAATAAATCTAATTTATTAGTTTGTCCAAGCTACTCAAAATTGACTTTTTTTTTACTTAGTTTTCAAAGATCATTTTCGCACTACTTTTCGTTGGTGCATAAGTAATATATCAAATATACATACCCTTGTCAACAAAAAAAGTGAAATTTTTTTATTTTTTTTGTTTTTTTGTTAAAAAAGACACTTTTTTGGCATATTTATGCTTTTTTTGACAGGTTATTGTATATTTCTAAATACCTTTCAACATCATTTTTATTAAAAGGAAATTCGTTTTTTTTCTTCATTTCTATTAATTTTGTTAACTCACTTTTAATTATCTTGTCTAAATCATCTGTGTAGTTCATTCTTTTTTTGTGATATTTGTATTCGTTTTTATCTAATACTTTAAATCCACCATCTGGAAATACTCTTAAATCAAGATCATAATCTATGTATTTAATGATATTTTTATCTATCAAATACGGTGAAGCAATATTACAATAATAAAATATTCCATATTTTTTAAATTGACACAATATATTGAACCAACTATTTTTATAAAAGAATATTATAGCTGTTTCATTTGTTTTATAAGATTTACCATCTCCTTCTGTAATAATTGTTTCACTATTACCGCATACAATGTAATCATCTTTAATATCAATTACAATGCTCTCTTCATTAATGCTATGCAAATTACCATTGTGTTTATACACATTAATTTTTACTTTATCTCCTATATTCATAATTTCTCTCATTTCCTTTATAATTATACACTATATTACAAAATAATAAAAGAAGCCTGCAAGCTTCTTTATTTTAATAATTCTAATGCTTTTTCAAATTGAGTATCCACTATATCTATTATATTGTCATAATCATCTTTAATGTATTCTAATTCAATATTATAATTCGGAGTCAATCCTACTTCATCTATACACAATCCATTTGGGGTATACCATTTTGAAGATGTGTACTTTGCAACTATACCTTCAGAATTAGATACTGTTTGTTGTACTTTGCCTTTACCATAACTTTGGGTTCCAACAATACTTGCTCCATAGCTATCTACTAATGCAGCAGCTAATATTTCTGAAGCTGACGCACTTTCCCCATTCATTAATATAATTATTTCATATTCTCTATATTCTTTGGTTTCATCATCAACATATATTCTAGAATCTTTATTTTCTAAACTGTATATGTTTTCTCCTGGTTTTAAAAATAATGATGCAATATCTGTTGCTCCATCTAAATATCCTCCAGTATTATATCTTAAATCAATTATTAAATTGTTTATTCCAGTTTCTTCTAAAGATAACAAATTTTTTCCAAAGCTATCCCCAACATTTTCAGAAAAGACATCTACTGCAATATAACCAGTGTTAGTATCTTCTATAATTCTAGACGTTACCGAAGAATCTAATTTTTCTTTTTTTATTTCATATTCTATTTCATTTGTATCTCTTAATATAGTTATATTTACATATTCAGATCCATTTTCTTTTATTAAAGTAGCTATTTGATTGTAATTATTTTCATTTATAATTGTTTCTCCTACTTTTATTATTGTATCATTAGCTAATATACCAGCTTTTTCCGCAGGAGAACCCTTCAACACTGATAATACTATATTATTTTGAATAGTAACACCAATTCCATCATAAGACGTATCTAATGTATCCATTAAAAGTTCAGAGTCAGATGAATTTAAAAATGTTGTATAATCATCTCCTAAAAAATTAAGCATTGCTTCTGTTGCAACACTTAATAGTTCTTCTGAATCTTTTCCCTCATAATTTTGCATTGCCTCAATAGCACTACTAATCATACCATCTGAATCTACATCATCATAATATTCAGCTAGAATTGTTGAATATATATGTATAAATTCTGACAATTGTTCATCATTCATTATTTCAGTGTAAGATAATCCACTTTCGCCTTTATAATTGTTATTTAATATAATACCTGTAGTAAAAGCAGAAACAACTGATGTTATTATAACAATAATTACTACTGTAATTAAATTAAAACCTTTATTATTCATTTATCATACCTCTTATTAATTTTATCATACAGAAAAAAAAAAAGAAAGTTGTTTATACTTTCTTTTACACACCTAGTACTGACTTAATTTGATCAACTGAATTATAATATTCAGCGATTTGACCATTTTTAACTCTAACTAAAGATATTTTACCAAACGATAATTCATTAATTGATTTGGCATATATATTTTCTGGAGTTTCATCAGTAGCAATATAATTTTCATTTAGTTTATTATCTAAATCACAAAAATATACTGAATATGCTCCTTCAAGAGCCATATAGTCACTCATAATTGCAGCATAGTGAACTGCCTCTATATCTGTTGCATCATATACTGCAACAAAATATTCATCTTCTACTTCAGTTAACATTGTACCCACTGATGTAATATTGTGATTTATTTGACCAGTCGCTGTTCCTGTTAAAGGTAATGTTATATCACCATCGTTTATTACATATTTAGTAAATAAAAATATTATAATAATTAACCCTACTATCGTTGATAAAATTATAATAAATTTTTTAATCTCTGCTTGTTCATCGTTTAATGTATTTACATTATCATTAAATTTTTGCTTCTTTACTTCTTTTTTCTTTTTTATAGTTTTACTCATTTAATCTACCTCCATAAATAATATTATAAATCATTTTTAATGAAGTATCAATAAAAAAAGCCTTAAAAGGCTATTTTGTGGATATAACAGAAGTTTCATTTCCTATTGATGTTGCAATAGATACCATTTCATCATTAGACAAATCATTACTTACTAAATAATAATCTATATTATTTCTAGTAAAATACATTGAATTTGTTCCTAGAGCACCTATTGTATCATTAAGAAGCATTGGATTACCTGTTATAGGTATAATTTCAAAATCTGAATTAATTTTACTTGCTTCTTCAATTAATACAAAGTTTTTTTCTCCTGAAAATGTTAATATCACTCTACTAGTTTCTTCACTATTTATTTCCTCAGAACTTGTAAGTGTTGTATTGGCAGGTATATATAAAGGATACATTATATCATCTAGTGCCCCAGTAGTTTGATCTGCATCACATGTTTGATTGCATGTTTCATCGCCCTCTTCGCAATTTTCTTCACAATCACTTTGATCAATATACTCTTCTAATATAAAGTCTTCTTCTTTTAGATTTGCTTTCATATTTATATCAGTAAATACTACTTCTATTTGTTTTTCATCATTTTCATTATATACTTCTACTTTAGTAGGTAACATATCACTATCAAAATACACTTTTTGATATACGTATTTACTATTATTCGGATAATTTACCGCACTCTTTATTATATATCCTTCTTCAGATTCAAGTAATTCACTTTTTTCGTCATTATTAATGTCCTTTAAAATAGACGCTAATAAATATGCCTGCGAAGAATTATCTGGCCATACACTGTCGAATTTAAAACTCTTATTTAAACTAGGTGTAATAACATAAACTCCGCTGTCGTTTCTTAATATTATTTGTTCATGATTGTTAGTTTCGTTTATTAACACTACTTTAAAATAATTATCTTTTAAGTAGTTAGATTCTAAATTATAAACAAATTTATCTTCTCCATTAGTTATTTCCATTTTACCAGTTAAAGTATAGGAATCTGATGAAGTCACATTTTTATCAAACTTATCTATTAACCCTTCTTTACTTTCTTCACCACATGCTGTAGTTAAAAATAATACTGATAAAACTAAAAACAACATTTTTTTCATTAAAAACCTTCCCTTCTTTATAAAAATATACTCTTATAGCAAAAAATTATTACAATTGTGTATATTTTTTTTAAATAAGGTTAAACTAATATCAAAGGATGGTTAAAATGGAAATATTACAAAAAGTAACACTCGTTTTTACAATTATAGGCGCAATTAATTGGGGCTTAATAGGTTTCTTTGACTATAATCTAGTTGAGGCACTGTTTGGATCAATTAATATGTTACCTGATATAATATATGGATTAGTAGGTATATGCGGTTTAATAAATATTGGTATATTATTTAAACATATAGAAAAAGAAGCATAAAAAAACACTAGTATCAAATAGATACAGTGTTTTTTTTATTACGATATTCTAACAGTTATGGTACTTGAAACAACATATGTAACAAGCGGATTATTGTTTTCTATTTTAACTTCAACTTCATGTTCACCTTTATCAAGTCCTGATAAATCTACATAAGCACTAATATTCGCAGCTGTTATATTATCAATAACACTTTGAACTCCTTTTACCTGAACTGATACAGAATCAGTTGAAATAATATTAGCTTTTAATCCAGATTCAAGGCCACTAGGTGTAATATCTTCAATATCTAATGTTTTCTGCTCTTCATTTCCGAATGTAACTGTTATAGTTACTGTATCTTCACTCATATGTCTTACACCAGATGGTTTAGGTAGTGATACATTATAATTTTGAACACTATCTTTTCCTAAAGCATCAACATTGATAGTTACTGGTACATTATTTAAATTTTCTAAATCTATTTCTTCTCCAAATACATTTAACGTATATGAATCTTTTCCATTAATTTGGATAGCTGCTATAGCTTTACCTGCAATTAATGAACCAGATGTTTGAACAGAAATAGGTAAATTTTTAGAATAGCTATCTAAAGTTATTGAAACACCAATAGTTCCAGGAACAATTTCTATATTATTTAATATTTTACCATCATTATCATATGCAACTAATTTAACATCAGTTAAGTTATATGTTCCAGCCTCAGTTAAATTTTTATTTTTTAAATCAACTAAAGCTTTTACTGATGATATATTATCAATAGCCTCTTGCGATCCTTTTACAACAACTTCGCTTTTATCAAGTATTACATCTTTAACACTAAGTTCAGGATCTAAACTATCTAAATTAAGTAAATCATATGATAGTGATTTAACATCACTAACTTTTTTACTTATAATAACACTTACAAAAGAAGGATCTATATTATAAGTTAAACTATCAATTGATTTAGTATATGTAAAATTTACTTTGTATGGGGAATCACTAGCAGTATATTCAGATAAATCTAATACTACCTCATGATCACCTAATTGTTTTGCTAAATAAATATGTTCCTTACTTCCACTTATAGTTATATCAACAGTACTTGGTACTCCTTCAATAACATAAGCTTCATCATTATAATTTACTTTAACTGGAACATTTCTAATAACTTCTGCTTCACTTTGAATTAAATTAACAGCTATGGTATCAACAAATAAAAATACTAGAACTGCTAAAGCAAGAGATAAATATATTAAAAACCTTGGTTTATTCAATAATTTATCTAAAAAGCCACGGCTCTTAGACATTTTTTTCTTTAAAAAATATATAAATCTACTTATTGGTACAACTATTAAATTGTCAACAAGTTTATAAATCTTTTTGAACAATTTACGCATTTTCTACACCGTCCTTTTCATCATCAGCATCAAAGAACACTTCAGCTTTTGGACTTAGAGCTTCTATTAATAACATTCTAAATTCATCTATAGATAAATTATAGTTTAACTCTCCTTCCATAGCGATACTTATTCTACCAGTTTCCTCAGATACAACTAATGCAAGTGCATCACTTTCTTCAGCTATACCTAAAGCTGCTCTATGTCTAGTTCCTAAACGTTTAGAAATATTAGGATTCATACTAGTTTTAAATACTGCTCCTGCGCATGTTACTCTATCCCCTTGAATTATAATACCACCATCATGCATTGGTGAGTTTGGAAAGAAGATAGTTTCTAAAAGTTCATCTGTTAAATCAGCGTAAACTTTTGTAGATGATTCTATATATTCTTGTAACGATATTTCTCTTTCTATTACTATTAATGAACCAATTCTATGTTTTGAAAAGTATTCTATAGATTTCATAATTTCGAATACTATTTTTTCTCTTTCATCAAGCGTTAGCACTTTATGTCTTCCAAGAAGTTGAGTTCTACCAACCGATTCTAAAACACTACGTATTTCAGGTTGGAATATTACGATTAATGCAAGAGGTCCCCACTGAACTATATACTCCAAAATAATTCCTACCGTATATAAATTAAGTATATCACTTAAAAATTTAACTACTAATAAAATTATTATACCTTTTACTATAAGGGCCATTTTGATATTGTTTTTAATATTCTTTAAAAAATAATAAAATGTTATCCACACTATACAAATATCTAATAATCTTGTAAATAGCGACCATATAAATTCCATAATTCACCTTCCTTAAATTTGCTTTATAATTATATCAAATTTCTATATAATTATAAAGTCTATTTTTATTTTTTATTTTTAACAATACCTATTAAAGCAACTGCTAATAATACAGTTACTATTACTATTGCTATATAATTATCTAAAATAAACTTTGTAATAATTTCAACCATTAGCTAATCTCCAGTGACTGTCCTGTTGGTTGAATAGCTATATATGTATTTCCATCATTAACAATTAATTCTTCGCCATTTTCATATGTATATATTGTTTGCTCATCTCTTGATGATTTAGACCAATTGATTGGAACTGCTTTACCTTCTGATATATAATATCCAGTACCAGAACCAATATTTTCTATATTTTGTCTATTTTTATCATCGCCTGGAATAGTATAATTATTTACTGTATATGTAATTATATTTTTAAAGCTATACTGCGCTCCTGTTACATAATCAGTATGACTAACATTATTGATACTATTCATATAAACCTTATTTATTTCATCATATGTAAAACTTGTAGTATATGAAGATGAAAATTTAATATTAATATTTGTAGCATCAACTACATTTTCTATTTTTGTTTGATTTATAGATTCTGCACTATAATTGAGTAGTAACTCTTTATTAGTTTCCATTCTATAACCTTTAGTAGCAATTGCACTATTTAAATCAGCCATACTAGTATATGTTTGATGTTCCGTTGCAACTGGAAGTGAACTATCTCGGTAAGCATAATAATTTGATCCAACTTCAAATGAATTTATACCAAGTGAATATATATCACTTATTGCTTGTGGACTATAGCCCCAATGAATATAAAATGCATCATTTTCCATAGCGTAATCTAAATAATAATGTCTAGCACTTCTGATACCTGCTATTCTTGCTGTTTCAACATCTTTAAATAGCCCCATGTATCTTGTTATTCCACCTTCTACTATTATTTCATATAATATATAAGCATCTTGCATACCAGAGTGATATGGTCTAACATCAGAGTGATTATTAATCATTACAGCAAAAGGTCTACTTGTAGAGTCAACGTCAACTATTGTGACTTCTTTTTCTTCTACTATAGTTTCTTCTTGTGGTTTAACATCTTTTTTTACTTCTTCCTTTGATAATAAAAAATATGCTCCTACTACTGCTGCTAAGATAAAAATTAAACTAATAACAATAGTTATTAACTGTTTTTTCTTTAACTTTCTCATTTATAATATTTCACTTCTCTTTCCATATCTCTTTTTTTGATAACTTCCTTTTTATCATATAATTTTTTTCCTTTTCCAAGACCTACTAATATTTTAGCTTTGGCTCTTGTAATATATATTTTTAAAGGTATTAAAGATATTCCATCTTGTTCAGAATCTTTTTTTAACTTTAAAATTTCTTTTTTGTGTAAAAGCAATTTTCTTTCTCTTGTTTCATCATGATTAAAAATATTACCTTCTTCATATTTCGCTATATACATATTAACTATAAAAGCTTCATTATTTTTTATTCTCACATATGAATCTTTGATATCTGTTTTACCAAGTCTAATCGATTTTATTTCTGTGCCTGTTAAAACAATACCAGCTTCATATTCATTTAATATTTCGTAGTTGAAATAGGCCTTTTTGTTTTTGACTTCCATTGTTCATCCTCTATTATTTCAAAATCTATTGTTGCATTTTCTTTGCTAGCATTTGTTACTTTAACTTTTACCTTATCTCCTAAACGATATTTTTTACTTTTATCTTTAGAAACTAACGAAAGCATCTCTGGCACATATTCATAAAAACCTTTTAATGTTGAAATATGAACTAACCCTTCAATTAAATTTTCTAATTTAATAAACATACCGAATGTAGTAACACTAGTAATCATTCCTTCGAATTCAACACCAATATAATCTTCCATGTATTCTGCCATTTTCATGTCATCAACTTCGCGTTCTGCTTCAACTGCAGCAAGTTCTCTTTCACTTGAGTGCTCTGTAAGTGGAACTAAATACTCATTGTTATAATTTATTGTTTCAATGCTTAAATCATTATTAAATAAATAAGTACGAAGCAATCTATGAACTGTTAAATCTGGAAATCTTCTAATTGGTGATGTAAAGTGAGTATAGTTTTTAGAACCTAACCCAAAATGTCCAATGTTACTTGAACTATAAATAGCTTTTTTCATACTACGAAGTAACATATCACTTAATATTTCAAATTCTTCTTTATCTTTAAGTTCCGATAATATGTCTTGCATTGTTTTTCCTGTCAAACCAATAACTTTAGTTTCTAACTGATAACCTAATGCTTTTATAAAGTTTGTGAAATCTTCTAATTTTTCTGAATTAGGAACATCATGAATTCTATAAACAAATGGTAAATCCATATTATATATATGTGAAGCAACCGTTTCGTTAGCAACAATCATAAAATCTTCAATCATTTTTTCAGCATCAAAGCGTAGTCTACGTTTAACATCTACTGCTTTTCCTGTTTCATCTTGAATAATTTTAGCTTCATCTAAATCAAATTCAATATATCCTCTTGATACTTTTTCTTTTCTAAGAATTTTTGCAAGTTCATTCATTTTAATTAATTTATCTGAGTATTCTTCGTATCCACTTGGAATAACATTATCCATTAATATACTATTAACATCTTTATATGTCATTTTTTTACAAGATTTTATAACAGATTCTAAAATATCATAATTCACTACTTTACCATTTTTATCTATTTCCATAAAACAACTTAAAGTAAGTCTCGTTACTTCAGGGTTAAGTGAACATATACCATTTGACAATTGATGTGGAATCATTGGTATTACAGTATCTGCTAAATAAGAAGATGTTCCTCTTTGATAGGCAGTATCATATAATGCACTTCCAACTTTTACGTAATGTGATACATCAGCAATATGTACTCCTAAAAGATAATTACCATTAATTTCTTCTAAACTTATAGCATCATCTATATCTTTAGTGTCTGCACCATCTATTGTAAAAATAGTTTTCTTCATTAAATTAAGTCTTTTTTCTAAACTTTTTTCATCAACTTCTTTTGGTATATCTTCAAGTTCACGTTCTACTTCATCACTAAACTCAATTTCGATATCATGTTTACAAGCAATAGACATTATATCTACACCTGGATCATTTTTATGTCCAAGTATTTTTGTAACTTCTCCTATATAATGAACATTATCTACTTTTTTAGTTACTTTTACTAATACTTTATGACCTTCAACGCACTGCGATGTACTTTCTCTAGCTAGCGTTATTTTTAAATTCATTTTTTTATCATCTGGAACAAAGACTAGATTATCTTTTACAAAAGTAATTTCTCCAATTATATTGTTTAAATCTCTTTTAAGTATTTTTATTACTTTTCCTTCTTTTTTACCATGATAAGTATACACATCTACTAGTACAAAGTCATTTTCAATTGCACCATTTAAATTTTCCTTATATATATATATATCTTTTTCAGCCCCATAATCTAAAAATCCGTTACCTGCTCTATTTACTTTTACATATCCACTTTTAAGTGATGAACAAAATTTCATTAATAAATATTCATTATGTTTTGTTTCATGCATTAATCCTTCTTCAATTAAATTTTTCACTTCATTAGTTAGTTCTTGATATTCTTCTACTGTTTTAAGTCCTAATAAATCATTTATTTCCATTAAAGATTTTGCTTTATTAATGTTATCTAGTACACTTATTATTTTTTCTTTCATCATATTCTCCTACTTATCTGCTTCTTCATATAAACAATTTTTTTCGCCATCACTATTCCATGTGACTTTAATTAATTCATTTGGCAGTTTTTCTTCTTTTACCACTAAGATATCTTTTTCTTTTAAATATCCTTCAAGTAATAAATCATTCTTATTAAGAGTAAGTTCACAAATAGTATCGCTACAAGTATCTCTTAAATTTTTCACTGAAGCATAAGTACATGCTGCAGATTCTATATTTTCTATATATTTTTCATATTCTTCATCACGCGTATTATTCATTACAGCATTATAACTTAAAATACTTGCTGAACCAATAATAGCTATTATTGCTATGGTAACTAAAAGTTCCATAATAGTAAAACCTTTTTTATTCATATTATCACATATCAATTATAACACATTTTTATAAAATATTATTATTTATTTTTGTGAAAGTTTGTAGTATTATATTAAAGAAAGGGAGAAGTACTATGACAAACAAAGAATATGCAGAATTAATAATTCCAAATGTAATAAACAATTGGGAATATTATGATGCTAAATATCAAAAAAGAAATTTATCAGAAGAAAAAATAGTTTCTAGATTTGCACCTAGCCCTACTGGGTCAATGCATATTGGAAATATTTCAGGAGCTTATACTGGTTACTGTTACACAAAACAATCTGGAGGTATATTTTATCTTAGAGTTGAAGACACTGATCAAAAAAGAGAAGTTGAAAATGGAACAGAAGCTATTATTAATGGATTAAAAGAATTAAATATAACATTTGATGAAGGCCACACTATCGGTGGAGAATATGGACCATATTTGCAAAGCGAAAGACAAGATATATATAAAGCTTATGCAAAAAAATTAATTGAAGAAAACAAAGCATATCCTTGTTTTTGTTCTCAAGAAGAAATCTCTACTATAAGAGAATCTCAAGAAAAGAAAAAACAAAGGATCGGATACTACGGAAAGTTTGCTAAATGTAGTGAACTAACAAAGGAAGAAGTTATTAACAAAATTAATAACAATGAAAAATATATTATTAGATTAAAATCCCCTGGATCATTTTATAACAAAGTTGTTTTAAATGATTTAATCAGAGGTAAAATAGAAATGCCTGAAAATGATATTGATGAAGTTATTTTAAAATCTGATGGACTTCCTACATATCACTTTGCACATGCTATAGATGATCACTTAATGGGAACAACTCATGTTATACGTGGTGATGAATGGATATCTAGTTATCCAAAACATGATCAATTATTTAAAGTATTAGGTTTTGATTTACCAAAGTATGCTCATATATCTCCTGTTAATATTAAAGATGGGGACACAATTAGAAAATTATCTAAGAGAAAAGATCCTTGGGCAGCTATAAGTTTTTATAATGAAAAAGGTATTCCTCATGAAGTTATTAAATTATATTTAGCAACTATAATGAATTCTAATTTTGAAGAGTGGTATTTAGCTAACTCAGATAAACAAATAAGTGATTTCGAATTTAATTTTAATAAAATGTCTATTACAGGACCAATATTTGATTATGAAAAATTAATTAATATATCAAAAACTTATTTTTGTAATTTAACAGCGAAAGAAATATACACTAACTTATTAGAATATACTAGTAAATATGATTTAGAATTTTATAATTTAATTAAAGATAAGTCAGATTATACTACAGCAATGTTAAATATTGAAAGAGAAGTACCTAAACCTAGAAAAGATATATCTGCTTATAGTGATATAAAAAATATATACTGGTTTATGTTTGATGAATTATTTAATAAAAATACTGATGAATATGAAGAAGTAACAAACGTTACTAAAGATGATCTTATTAATTACTTTACAAATATTTACTCTAATAATGATTCACAAGAAGAATGGTTTACTAAATTAGCAGAGTATGCTAATTCTATTGGATTTACTAATGATAGAAAAGCATTTAAAGCTAATCCTGAAAATTTTAAAGGAACAACTGCTGACTTTTGTAAAATTATAAGAATAATGATCACTAAAAAGAATTTAAGTCCTAACCTATACGATATTATAAATATATTAGGCAAAGATAAATTAATCGATAGAATAAATATTTATTTCAAATAAAAAGTTACTGAAAAATTCAGTAACTTTTTTTATTTTACAATATAAGGATCGTTCCATTGGCCTGAGCCGCTAACAACTACATTTTTATTTAGATTTATTACTGGTCTTACATAATTATAATTATATGAATTACCTGACCAAATAAGATTATAATTATGAATTGATAAATATCCAATACCTCCACTAGATCTATAACCAAAACTATCTGGACTCATTGTCCAATAAGAAAAATCAGCAGATAAATAGTTTGTTCCTGGTTCATTTGCATGAGCAAATCCACCTAACATTAATTCATCACCAGTAATTAAGGCAATAGGATATATTAAATTTCTATTGGCATTATTATTATCAACAAAATACAAATCAGATTCGTGAGAACAAACTAGTTTAGGTTGTTTTTCACTTTGTCTGACTCCAAAGCCATATGTTTTATCTACATTAGTCAATGGATTTACACTTACTTCCCCACTTTCACTTAGAACTGTAGTATCTCCACAAAAATAGCCATTATGTATATTTTCACCATATATATCTAACAAATTATTTTGATACCAATCTTCTAATAATATTTTCACTTCACTAGAAGTCGCACCATATTTATAATTTACACTATATGGATGCCTAATATCATGAAAAATTTCTTGTCCTATATGTGTATTACTACCAATAAATACAGATTGACTTTCAGTAGGTTGGGAATTTCCACTATAAATCAATCTTACACTTCTATCTCCATTTATCCGTATTATTCTCCAGTAAAATCCTGCAAATTCCACCCAGTTATTATCGACGGCTCCTCTAAAATAATAACTTGTTCCATGGTCATCTTCCATCGCAAACATTCCTTCATTTGTTAGAGCTACGCTACTAAAATCAGGAGTCGATTTCGATTCTATAAATTCCACCCCTCCATTTTTATCGGTTATTATATTCGCGAAAGAGTACATATCTTTCTGCAAAATCAGCTCTGATTTAAAATCTTTACCTTCATTAAGTGTTTGAGCTACATTTAAATTAACAAAAGTTAATTTGGCATTCCAATTTTGAGTTACACCTACTGTTGTATCTGTTGTACTAATTTCATACGAATCATCTACTGTTATAAGTCCTTTAAAAGTTGTAACGTCAAACCCAGTTATTTCATCTCCTGTTAATGCATCTATTACTGTTTTATGAGTTAAATCTGGATGATTAGTTAAACTTGTTAATTCATTACCATTTGGATCAGTTATTGTTAATAGTAACTCCGGAGTATTAACATCTTGTGAATATACAAAATTATTTTCTGTAATATTAAAATATATATAATAGTTTTCTGTAGCACTACCTATTGCTGATGAGGCTTTTAAATTAGCAGAAGATTCTGTACTGCCAGATAACGATCCATCTCCTTCTGCAAAATTTGCTAAACTAGCTGTTAAATTTAATGCAGATCCTGCAGTAAATGTTAATCCCCCAGAAACTTCAGAACCTAAATTAACATCAGATATTGCTGGACTTGATACTGATGAAACAAAATATGCATATGTAGCACTAGTGATTAACACTACTAAAGATACTACTAATATAATTAATTTTGTTTTTTCTTTTTTTATTTTGACAACATTTTCATCCATTAGCTTAGTCTCCTATCGTGATTTAATTATAGCAAAAATAATATTTAGAGGCAAATAAAAAGTTACTGAATTTTTCAGTAACAATTCTTATGATAAGAATAAAATTAATGAGATAAGGAAAAATGCTATTCCTAAAACTAATGTAAGTCTTGAAATAAATAATTCAAATCCTCTTTCTTTCATATTTTGAAATAATGCATCATTTCCACCAGTTATAATTTGGCCTGCTTCACTAGCCTTATTACTTTGTAATAATACAAGCGTTACCAACAAAACTGATACTACTAATAATATAATTTCTAACATTATTTTTCTCCTTTATCTTTTTTTACACTTTTTTTCTCTTCTTTTGTTTTTATTTTTCCTTCTTGAAGTTCTATTTTTTTAATACTAACTGTATTTTCTAAATTTTCTTTTACTTCTGGAATTTTTTTAGTTTCTACTATTTCTTCGATTTGTTCTTTAGTAAGTGTTTCGTATTTCATTAAAGCATCACTTAGTAAATTAATTAAATCTTTATTATCTCTAATTATTTTCTTAGCATTTTCATAACACTCTTCAATAATTCTTCTTATTTCTTGATCTATTTCATGAGCTATTTGATCAGATACATTTCTAGATTTAGCATAATCTCTTCCTAAAAATACACCTTCACTTTTATGTTCATACTGCATAGGCCCTAAATGACTCATTCCATATTCAGTAACCATACTTCTTGCAATAGCAGTTGCTCTTTTAAAGTCATCTGATGCTCCAGTTGAAACTTCTTTTAAAAACATTTCTTCTGCTACACGTCCACCAAGCAAACCTGTTATTTGTGCAGTTAATTCAGTTTTTGTAAGAACTGCCATTTTTTCTTCCTTTGGAAGCATCATAGTATAACCACCAGCCATACCACGAGGAATAATTGTTATTTTATGTACATCGTTTGCATCTTCTAATTTAATACCAATTACAGCGTGACCTGCTTCATGAATACTAACAAGTTTTTTCTCTTTTTCAGTAATTTGTCTAGTTGTTTTAGCAGGACCAAGTAATACTCTATCCGTTGCTTCATCAATTTCATCCATTGTAATAGATGATTTATTTCTTCTTACAGCAAGAAGTGCTGCTTCATTAAGTAAATTTTCTAAGTCCGCACCACTAAACCCTGGTGTTCTTAAACTTAAAAAATCCAATTTTACATCCTTAGATAATATTTTATTTGACGCATGAACTTTTAATATTGCTTCTCTTTCTTTAGCATCTGGAAGAGATACAGTAACTTGTCTATCAAATCTTCCTGGTCTAAGTAGAGCTGGATCTAATACATCTGGTCTATTTGTTGCAGCAATGATAATTATTCCTTCATTTGCTCCAAATCCATCCATTTCAGTTAATAATTGGTTAAGTGTTTGTTCTCTTTCATCATGTCCACCACCAAGACCTGTTCCTCTTTGTCTACCTACAGCATCAATTTCATCTATAAAAATTAAGCACGGAGCATTTCTTTTAGCTTCTTTAAACATATCTCTAACACGTGATGCACCAACACCAACAAATAATTCTACAAAGTCAGAACCACTTATATAATAAAATGGAACATTAGCCTCACCCGCAATAGCTTTTGCTAAAAGCGTTTTACCTGTTCCTGGAGGACCTACTAAAAGTACACCCTTTGGAATTCTAGCACCTAGTTTTTGAAATTTTTTAGGGCTTTTTAAGAAGTCTATTAATTCTGCAACTTCTTCCTTTTCCTCTTTTAATCCGGCAACATCTTTAAACATTTTTTTATCAGTATCGTTTGTTAATTTAGCTCTACTTTTGCCAAAATCAACACCTGACTTATTTGAATTAGCAATTCTAGAAAATATAATGTATGTTGCTACCACTATTAATAAAAGTGGTAATAAATTTACTATTATATATAAAATTGTAGAACTACCTGGATCAGCAGCAGTTTCATATTCTTTAATATCATTATCTGTTGCATATGCAGTAACTACTTTTAAATCTTCTTCTAATACTTTAGCACTAAAACTTTCAGTATCGTTATATTCTTCTAATTTACCAGTAACATAGTATACACTTTCGCCACTATTTGGTGTTACAGTAATTTCAGTAACTTCGTTATTTTCTATCTCTTTTAATAACTCACCAGTAGTAAGATCATGTACTTTATCTCCTTGAAAGTTAACTAAAACTATTACAGTGATAATAACTAATCCTAAAATTAAATATGGTAAATTATTTTTAACACTTACATTGTTTTTCTTCATATTTTTCCTCTTTCTTGCAATATTTATTATAACACATTATCTTCTTTTTGAATATAAAATTCTTTATTTTGTTTAATACCTTTAAAACCATTTGCCAAATCAATAGTACCTTTTCCATTTTGACTATTAATTAGTTTATTAATTTCATATATAGTTTGGTCAGTTGTATTAAAAATATTATTTTTTTGAATATTTTCTATGTATTGCTCCAAAATCCTATCTTTTAAAAATGATTCAACATCCATATATTTCACTAAATTAATTTTATCATTGTTAATAACCCCTAAGTTATTAACACATTTTTTTACAAATTCATCATATGCTAACAATTTTTGACTAAACATATTATATTTTTCATGAACTTTACAATTTTCACTTTTTAAAAATGGTAACATGTGTTTTCTATATCTATTTCGTGTATAGTCATCGCTTACATTACTTTTATCTGTGCGGTATTCTACATTATTTAATTTATTATATTCTAGTATTTCATCTTTTGTAAAAGAGATAAGGGGCTTTAATATAATGTGTGAATCATAAACTATTTTTTCTTTAAATCCAGCATACCCTTTAATGTTACTTCCTCTAGATATTTTCATTAAAATGGTTTCAATTAAATCATCTGCATGATGGGCTGTTATTATAACTTTAGCTCCATATTTTTCTTGTAATACACTTAAAAATTCATATCTTTGTTTTCTTGCAGAAGACTGAAAATTATCTTTTATATCTTTTATTGTTAATAACTCAAATGTTATATTTGCTTTCTCACAATAAGATTTTAAAAATTTTTCTTCTTCTTCTGACTCAATTCTCTTTTTGTGATTTACATGTGCACAAATAATGTTAATATCAATAGTTTCTCTTAATTTAATTAAAAGATCTAATAAACTCATTGAGTCAGGTCCTGCAGAACATGATAATATTACTGTATCTTTTTCTTTGATATCATCTTTTAATTTGTTTAAAAATGAGTTGTCCATATTGCCTCCTATCTTATATTTTTCAAATTGAATTCTAATATACTTAAAATATTACCATCTAATATTTTAAGTGGTTCAAATGATTCGTAATTACTTCTATGATCCTTAACTAGTTTATAAGGTTCTAAAAAATAACTCCTTATTTGAGACCCAAAATTTATACTTGAATTATCCTTTAAAGATTGTTCAAGTTTATCTTGTTTTTCTTTTTCTAGTTCATAAAGTTTACTTCTTAGTATTTTCATTGCAACTTCTTTGTTTTTAAGCTGACTTCTTTCATTTTGACATGTTACAACCGTTTTAGTTGGTAAATGAGTTATTCTTACTGCAGAGTCTGTTGTATTAACAGATTGACCTCCTGCTCCCGATGAACGATACACATCTATTTTAAGTTCATCTTCTTTGATATCAATATTAATTTCATTATCTAATTCTGGAGTTACACTTACTGATGCAAATGATGTATGTCTCCTTTTATTTGAATCAAATGGTGATATTCTAACAAGTCTATGTATTCCTGTTTCATTTTTTAAATATCCAAAAGCATTTAACCCCTTTATGTTTATTATTGCGCTTTTTATACCTGCTTCTTCACCAGCAGATTTATAAATTATATCGAATTTAAAACCGGATTTATCACAAAATGAAGTATACATATCTAAAAGCATTGATGCCCAGTCACAACTTTCTGTTCCCCCTGCTCCAGGATGAACTTCCAAATAACAATCATTTTGATCATATTCGTTATTTAATAATGTGTTTATTTCAAGTTCATTAATTTTACTAAGTGCATTATTATATTCTAATTCATCATAATCAGTTTCAAGTAATTCTGCTAAAATATTAAGTTCCTCGTAATTATTAACTATTTTTTCTATATTGCTTATTTCTTTATATATTAAATTCGCTTTATCTGTATCACTCCAAAAATCATCTACTAAAGTTTTTTCTTTTAACTCTTTTAGCTTTTCTTTTTTATTACTTATTTCAAAGTAACCTCCCAATTGTTTCTAATTTATTTTTTAAAAGTTCTATATTCATTTTGCATCTCCAAGCATATTTTACTATTATTTTTGTTTTTTTTCCACTAAAATTAATTTATTTCACTAGATTTTCATTTTCTATTTTTCTTATTCGCACCTTTAAATCATTTATTGTTTCCACTTGCATACCTGTAACACATTCACAGTAATATAATAATATTTCCAAAAATTCAGGAGAATTAATTTTACCATACCTAACAGCTAGCTTATATATATCATTAATATCTATTCCCTCTATTTTATAATTAATTAAATCCGGTAGTAACATTTCGTCATATAATAAATCATTTAACATTTTATTGTAAGCAAATGTGTTATAGAATGCAGATATTTCCTTATTAGAATAATATAAATCAGTATCTATACCAATTATCTTATTATTCTCAGTTATTATTATATTTTTAGCTTTAAAATCTTGTAAGCATATCTTATCTTCAGTAAGAGCACCAATATATTGATAATGTTCTTTTAGCATTTTTAAAAAATTTTTTATATCTAAAGATTCACTATTTTCTAATGTATTTCCATTAACAAACTTCATTAAATGGCCTATTGTCTTTTTCTTTTTAAAAGGCGACTCTAAATTTATTAAGTTACCAGGAAAAATAAATCCTTCATATTCAAGACCTATTAATTCTTTTACTGAAGAAATATTTGCATAATTAAATTTTTTATATTCTTTATACACTATATCGTATTTATTTAATTTATAACATTTTGAAAAAAATCCTTCTCCAACAAAAGTAGAATCAATAAGTATTTTAGGAACACTCTTAAATATAAATTCCTTTTTCATAAGACTCCTTTGCTATATACTACCATTTGACATAAAAAAAGTAAATTATAATAATTTACTTTCCACAACAAGATTTATATTTTTTTCCAGATCCACAAGGACATTTATCATTTCTTCCTACTTTAGCTAGTGCTTTCTTCGGAGTTTTCTTAACCTTATCATCATTTGCAATATTAGCATTCAATGTTTGTTTTCTTTCTATATTTTGTCTTATTTCAGCTTTTAATAAAAATACTGCTGTTTCACTATTTATTTTATCCAAAAAGTTATCAAATAATTCGAAGCCTTCCATAGTATATGCTTGCACTGGATTTACCTGAGCATATCCTCTTAGATTTATACCTTCTTTTAAATGCGACATTGCACTCATATGATTTACCCAATTTGTATCTATAACTCTTAATGATATTGCTTTTTCATACTCATTTATAAACGGCGCATCTTTCATTTTTTCTTCATAAGTTGTAATTATTTTATCAACAAAATAATCATATAACTCTTTATCTGGCATATCTTTAATATTTTCTGTCTTTATTGGCTTATTTATTAAATAATTTGTATTTATATATTCAACAATTTCACTTTTATCATGATCAGTTAAATAACCTTCTGGTTCAATATGACTATCAATCAAACCTTCAACAATTTCTTTAAACATATCTAATACTGTTTCGTGAATTGATTCTTCATCTAATATTTCATTACGTCTATCGTATAGTATTTCACGTTGCTCATTTAAAACATTATCATAATCAAGTAAACTTTTACGTATATCATAATTGTTACCTTCTACTTTTTTTTGTGCTGTTTCAATACTACGTGTAAGAACCTTACTTCTAATACTTTGTTCTCCAGTAACTCCTAAAGCCTGTAACATTGATTTAATTCTATCTGTTCCAAACCTTCTCATTAAATCATCTTCAAATGATACAAAAAATTGTGTTACACCTGGATCTCCTTGACGTCCTGCACGTCCTCTAAGCTGATTATCAATTCTTCTTGATTCATGTCTTTCTGTTCCTATAACACATAAACCACCTAATTCTTTAACTTCTTCGCCTAGTTTAATATCTGTTCCACGTCCAGCCATATTTGTCGCTAGTGTTATAGCGCCTTTTTGGCCTGCTTTAGCTATGATATCAGCTTCTCTAGAATGGTTTTTAGCATTTAATATTTCATGTTTTAATCCTGCTTTTGTAAGAACTTTAGATAATTCTTCATTTGCCTCTACTGATATTGTACCAATTAATATTGGTTGACCATTTGAGTGAACTTCTTTAATATAGTTAACAATTGCACGGTTTTTCCCTAATATATTTGAATATACTAAATCAGCATAATCTATTCTTGCAATAGGTCTATTCGTTGGTATTGTTATTACATACATGTTGTATATATTTCTAAATTCTTCTTCTTCTGTTTTAGCTGTACCGGTCATACCAGATAATTTATTATACATTCTAAATAAATTTTGAAATGTTATAGTAGCCATTGTTTTTGTTTCTGTGTTAATCTTAACATTTTCCTTAGCTTCAATTGCTTGATGCAAACCTTCAGAAAACTGTCTACCATGCATAAGTCTACCAGTAAACTGATCTACTATAATAATTTCTCCTTGTTCTACAACATAATCAACATTATTTTTAAATCCAAAGTTTGCTTTTAACGCTTGATTTAATCTATGAACAAACGAAGTATTATCTAAGTCATATAAATTTTTGATATTTATTAATTTTTCTACTTTTTTACTACCTACTTCAGTTAATGATACATTTTTTGTTTTTTCATCAACTGTATAGTCATCGTCTAATTTTAACACTTTAGCTACTTTATCAGCTTCCATATATTGCTGTGATACATTTACTTGACCACCACTTATTATAAGTGGCGTTCTAGCTTCATCTATTAAAATTGAATCTACTTCATCTATAATACAAAAATTCAGTGGCCTTTGTGTTCTAGCTTCTTTTTTTACAACCATATTATCTCTAAGATAATCAAAACCAACTTCATTATTAGTAGCGTAAGTTATATCACAGTTATAAGCATCTTGTTTTTCTTTTGGTGATAATTCTCTTAAATTTATTCCTACTGTTATACCTAGTAAATCATATACTGGTTTCATCCATTCAGCGTTTCTCGCTGACAAATATTCATTTGTAGTAACAACATGCACACCTAATTTAGTTAAAGCATTTGCATATGCAGGAAGTGTTGTTGTTAACGTTTTTCCTTCACCAGTTTTCATTTCTGCTATGTTCCCATAATGAATTGCTAATCCACCTATTAATTGAACACGATAAGGTTTTTCATTAATAGTTCTTGATGCAGCTTCACGGCATAGCGCAAATGCTCTAACAATGATATCATCTAAGTCTGCGCCATTTTCAAGTTCTTCTTGAAATTTAAGTGTCATTTCTTTAAAATCTTTATCTTTTAAAGCCATCATTTCACTATCTAAAGCCTCTATTTCATCAGCTAATTTTTCAAACCTTTTTAATTCTTTATATTCTGTATCGAATAATTTTTTAAATATTCCCATAAAATATCTCCTCACTATATATTATATCATAAAAAAACTTCTTTACATAAGAAGTTTTTTATTTTTATTAATATTATTTAACATTTATAATTCCGTATTTACCTGTTTTTCTTTTATAAATTACTGAAACACATTCTTCATCTACATTTTTAAACACGAAGAAATCGTGATTAACTAATTGCATTTGTAAAATTGCTTCTTCCTCATCCATAGGCTTAATACTTAAATCTTTTCTTTTTATAATATCAAGAGCTTCTTCTTCAGCTTCAAAATCTAAAACCATATTAAAGTCAGAATGATCTTTATACTTTCTAAGCAATTTATCCTTATGTCTTCTTATTTGCTTTTCTAATTTATCTAAAACTAAGTCAATAGATGCATATAAATCAGAGTGACATTCTTCTGCTCTTAACACAAAATGTTTCATCGGGACAGTAACTTCGATTGTCTGTAAATTGTTTTTAACTTTTATATTAATTGAGGCTTTAATGTTATCTGGATTATCAAAGAATTTATCTAACTTTTTCATCTTATCATTAAGATACTCTTTAATAGACTTTGTAACCAATAACTTATCGCCATGTACTAATATTTTCATAAAATCACCTTCCTAATTACATTATAACACTTTATATAATTTATTCAATATATTAAATAAAAAAAGCTGCTTAGCAGCTTATAAAATATTTGATAAGATTTCTTCTTTGACATCTACAGCTTGCAGACCTTTAGAAGTTTCGATAAGTTTAAATGTTACAACTGTTCCTTCATCAAGAGTTTTGTAACCTTCTTTGATTATCGCAGAATAATGTACAAAAATATCATCAAGCTCAGGATATTCTATAAACCCATAACCTTTTTCATTATTGAACCATTTTACTGTTCCTCGCATACCTCAACACCTCTTTTCTTTTAATATTACGATACCACAGGAAAATATCTCTCGCAATCAATTTAGTGTGTCATTTTTCGACATTTTCAAACGCACCTTCATAATATCAAACAAAATATAAAAATAATTAAAATATGTCTCAAATAGCATTTTTAATTATCAATATTACATATTTTTATTAAATTATTTTTAACGTTACTTTTTAAACAATTTCAAAAGTATTTAGTACCAACAATAATTATTTTTAAAAAAATTCTGATATTATTAGACTAAAGGGAAATTTTTATGAATGAAAAGTTTGCTGATATAGTTATTAATCACATAAAGAAAAAACAAGAACTTTCTGTAAGTGATGAAAGAATATGTAGATATGGTATTGAAGGATTATTTAGTTTCTTTATTAAAACAGCTGTAATTTTAGTAATATCTTTATTCTTTAATTTATTTACTGAAGTTTTAATTTTTATGCTCATATATGGACCACTTAGATCTTTTGGATTTGGTATACATGCTTCAAAAGATATCTATTGCTGGATCACTAGTATAATAATATATATCATTATCCCTTATATAAGTGCTATAATTAGCATAACTTACATTATTTATTATTCTTTGTTTATTGTTTTTTCAACACTAATGGTAATTTATTCTCCTGCAGATACTCCAAAAAGACCATTAATAAGAGCAAATAAAAGAAAAAGAAATCAAAAATTATTGTTAATATTTTCTATAATTTACTTTATAGCTAGTATATTTATCACTAATAATTTTATAGATAATGCCATGTTAATAGCTATTGGCTTACAAGCAGTATGTGTGAATCCCATTACTTATAAAATATTCAATACACAGTATAATAATTATTTATATTATAAAACAACCAAGGTTTAAAGATAAAAGATAGATTTTAAACAGAAAGGAGTTATTATGTTAGTAGATATTTTAAAAAATATTGGAACTGCCCAAGGAAAAGAATGTTTTTCTCCAAATTGGATATTTGATGAACCAAATTGCCCAGAAGAATTAATATAAATTACAAAAAAATAAATCACCCATTATGATTTATTTTTTTATTTGGAACGTTATATTAAATGAGTCATTTAGTATTTTAATTTTATATTTTATAGCTTTACTTATACTAAATAATCCTTTGCCAGAAACTTCTCTTTTGGTTGAATAATTTAAATCTCCTAATTTATCTAAATCTATACTGTCTTTAAAATTATTTATTAAACTAATTTCTATATATTTTTTATTATCTTTAAATATTGCTAGTAAATATGGTTTTTCTACAGTAGTTGATGCTGTTATTACGTTGTCGAGCGCTATTCCAATTGATTCTGTTAATTTACCAATAGTTATTATATTAAGTTTTGCAAGTGTTCCAGGAATCAAGTGATTATCAAATTTAAAATTAATATTATTATTTTTATATAATTTATCATAAAATATAACGACAAGAGTTTTAGGCACTTCACTAAATTTAATTGCATTATCAATTTCATAATTTTCATTTTCTAATATATCATCAATTAATTTACCCACTTTTTTATTACCAACAGCTTTTACACTTAATAATTTGTTTGTTATATTATGTCTATATATTTTATCATCTTCAATACG
>CAYJFC010000001.1:0-58557 GCA_964369625.1 uncultured Muribaculaceae bacterium | reverse complement strand
GCCTCTAATTCGCTTCTATAGTGTTTAGATAAAAATGATAGTTTTTCACCATTGCTCAACATAATAGCACTGTTTTTATAATCGTATTTGATAGCTTTATGTGTATTAACTATACATGCTCTATGACACATTTTAAATCTATTATCTAGCTGATCAAGCATATCATGAATTGATAGATTCACAAAATATGTATTATTTTCAGTAATAATGCATAATCTTCGATCAGTTGTATCCCTATAAACATATAAAATACTATCATAAAATAATGATAAAGTATTACTTCTAGATGTATATACAAACATTTTATTATCAAAATTTTTATTTAAAATACTATTAATATTGTCATGTAATGTTTCTTCAAAATGGTGAAATTTTTCTATGAAATTAAACACATTATACACACTACGATAAGCAGTTTCAAACATTCTATCATGCTGTGTAATGAATATAATTTCACTATTCCAATCTACGTTTCTTATTTTACTAGCTATTTCTATACCAGAGATACTATTTTTAAGTTCTATATCTAAAATATATATTTTCTTGCAATCAAGTTCTTTTATTTCTTTTTCCAACTTTTTATCATAGCCGATAAAATATTTTATATCAATTTCTTCATCAAAGCTAAAACTTAATTTACTTATTACTTTCTTTACGGATTTTTGATTTACTACTTCGTCTTCTACCACAATAAATTTTATCATACAAACTCCTAAACACTTTGCTATAAGCAAAATATAACATTTCTAGTTAAAATGCAAGAATATAACAAAATGATTACAAATTGGAAACAATATTAAATAAAACTAATTTAGGATTTTGATAAACATATTCTTTACATTCTTTTAATAAATTTATAATATTTGGATTATTACCTAAATAATATACTGTTTTTCCATTGGTTTTTTTTCTTAATAGTTTTAATATTTCTATTGAATCAAATAAATTTATATTTATATGTGAATATACAATTTTATTTGATTTGTTTTTATAATATATATTAATATATTCCTTATCTAATATTACATTAACATTACAAAGGTTAAGTAAAGTTGATATTTTAATAAAAGTAGGCTTTTTAAGAGGTATTTTTTCTAATATGTCTATTAAAATATCTTTGTCTACTGTGGTGTAATTATTATTTATTAACACAGATATATTTTCCAAAAATATATTATTTATTAGGTTATGTTCTTTAAAAAAGCCTATCAAATATTTAGAAAATAATTTAACACTAGCTACTTTTCCTTCATAAAGGATATTATGTGGGATTTTTTTTATGAATATATTGTTTTTTCTTAGACTATAATATATTATTTCGTTATCCACTAAATATAGTATATTCTTCATATATCTCCTTTCATACTTAAAAAAACCCAAATGGGTTATTACTAGTAATTTGATAAATCACTTTCATAAAATACATTTGGATCTATAGTCTTACCTTGGTAATAAATTTCAAATAACAAAGATGTTCCTTCTATGTTTTCTATTTTGTTATTACCACTTTTGCCAATAACATCACCAGTTTTTAAAGTTGTTCCCACTTCTACTTGTGTTTCGCTTAAACTATAATAAAAACTAGTTAAATTTTGTTCATGAGTTACTTCAACAACAATACCCATTATTTCATCAGTAGATATATTTTTAACTGTTCCATCTAATACAACAAATACATCAAATGTTTCAGTGCTATTATATAAGATACCTGTGTTTTGTAAGTATGTATCTTGATAATATATCAATGAATTTGATTGATTATCACTTTCATCATCTTTCGAGTAATAATCTCTTGTTATATTAACACTTTGAGCTAAAAATGGTTTTACAGGTTTAACAGATACTTCAGATACAACAGGTACTTCATCTTCAGTTAATGAGTCAACTGAGTAATCTAATTGACTATTAGATGTTTCTGGAGTTAATGAATTACCTAATAATACTATTGTAATAAATATAATAGATAAAGTCATGACATAAATTGTTGGTAAGACAAATCCTTTTAATTTTCTTTTATTCATATTCACCATCCTAATTAAAGTATGGTCAATAAAATTAATTATTATTCACTAAATTTCATTTATTTCAACATTTTGATAATAATGATTTAAAATATTAATATAACTATTATTCTGTTTTGCCATCTCATTAGCACCATACTGACTCATACCTACGCCATGACCATACCCTTTAGTAGTAATACTTATATTTTCAGCAATCTCTATATTAAAATCTGTTGATCTAAGACCTAATAAATTTCTTACCTCAGTTCCTTTGAAAGTTTTGTTATTGATTTCAATGTAATTAACTCTATTTGAGTCGCTTTTAATAATATTGTTAATAACTATTTCATCACAATTAATTTCTAAAGCATTACAAAATTTATCTTTTGTTATATTTGTGGTATATTCAAAATTTTTTAATAACGTATCCCAAGAAGAATCTACGGAACCAACATAACTTAAATCCTCTTTAAATACTAACTCAGATTCTTCCGTAAAGCCATTACTCATAGAAAAGTAATAAGCACATATTATTTCTTTATCTTGCTTTAAGACCAAGTTGTTTGTATCATTTACAGCATTTTTTATTTGATTATAATAATAATCAAAATCTTCTTGCCACTTTTCTTTCATTTGCTGAATTGTAATAAATGCTTGAGTAGTAACATCTGTTGTCACATCATAATCATTGCTACTATTTTCTATTTTATACATTGCATATGTGCGTGATGCAATAGCTTGTGCTTTTAGCGCTTCAATATGAAAAGAAGCAGGCATTTCTGCTGCTACTACTCCAATTATATATTCCTCTAAATTTACTTTTATTATACTATTATCATCATTTAAAATTCTAATGCTTATTTCTTCTTTTTTTGTAGAAACTTCCTTTTTTAATACTACTTTTTCTTCTGGAATAAATACATAACTAATTATTAATATAATACTAATTATTAGCAAATAAACATTTTTATTTTTCATTTTTAGCCCTTTATAAAAAATCTAATACAAAATTTGTTAAAACATAACCTGATATTATACTTAGTATCACAACTAATATTCTAGCTTCAATTACACGATTTTTTTTAATTATATTATCAAAGTTAATTCCCGATAAAGCAATTGCACTTATCATAATAAACACTGCATATAATATAATTTTATAATTCATTATATGTTAGCTCCTTCATAATTATTCATTTTATTTATTCTTTTTAAATATCTTGGTTCTGATGGATCTTTTGTAGCAATAAACATATCTACCATATCTTTTATTAAATTAATATCACTTTCACTGCTTATAGATATTACATTTGCACCATTATGATTTTTACATTTGAAAGCATCGTCTACTGATAAAACTCTAGCACATCTTATCCCTTTTACCTTATTGGCAGCAATACTCATTCCTATTCCATTACCACATATTAAAATGCCTAGTGCATTATTTTCATTTACTAACTCTCCAAGTTTAAAAGCAAAATCAGGATAATCATCTAGATCATTATTCTCTAATCCAATATCCTGTATATTTATCTCATTTTCTTTTAAATAACTTATTAAACTTTCTTTTACATTCACACCTAAGTGATCTGCCGCTATATATACTTTAATTTTAATCATCTCCTATACTTATTATACTTTATTACATAAAAAAAGTAAAAATATATTTTACTAATTTACTATTTATTATCTAATCCGTGTTTACGGTTAAATTTCTCTATATTACCAGCTTTCTTAGCAGTAACTTTTTGATTTCCATCATATGCTGGATGACATTTACTACAAACCTCAACGTTAATTACTTCTTTAGTTGATTTAGCAGTAAAAGTAGTTCCACATGCACAAGTCACTGTAGTTTCTTTTGTTTCTGGATGTATATTTGCTTTCATTTATATTCTCCTTCCGCCATGCTTAATTTTAAGCATAGATTTTGTTTGCCGTTTGTATTATATCATATTTTCCTAATCAATCAATAGTATTTTGATTATTTTTACTACCCAATATACATTTTTTTATATATTCATGACCCAATAAATTAATATATTCACTGGAAAAATATTTATCTTCCACTATATTACTTATATCTACATAAATTATTTTGTACTTTAGAGCTAAATCTTTTAACATTTTATTAACATCATTAATTTTATCTATATCAGAATATAATCCTATTAAATAAATATCATTGTAATTTAAACTAGTTATTATTTCTAATATTTTATCCATATAATACATGTAAATATTTATATTGGCATTATCATTTAATTCATCAATTCCAAGAGCTATAGTAATTACTTTCGCCTGCTTAATAAGTGATTTTACAGTTTGCTCATTTATTGTCTCGTTATTGGATATGATTTCATATATATCTCTTGTAGTAATATTATTTATGACAAGTTCATCATTATAATCTACGATATTATTATTTTCTATCAACATATGATTAAAATTATATGATTTATTGGTCAAATATGTTTTTCCACTAGCTAGACTATCTCCTATAAACATATATTTATCATTTTTTTCCCCATATAAAGTATAAATTAATATAACTATACATATTCCTATTAAAAATATTATACCTACCTTTTTTTCTATAATATCATCTCCAAAATAAAAATAGAGTTTTATACTCTATTATATTTCTTCTATTTTAATATTAGCACCTAATTTAGTTAATTTACTTATAATATTTTCATAACCTCTAAGTATATATTCAACTTCAACAATTTCTGTTTTTCCTTCAGCAATTAATCCAGCTAATACTAAAGCTGCTCCTCCTCTTAAATCACCAGCTTTTATTTTTTGTCCTATATAATTAGTTGGACCATTTATAGTTGCGCATTTACCATTAACATTTATATCAGCTCCCATTTTATTTAAATATTTAACATGTAACATTCTATTTTCGAATATTGTTTCCTCAAAAAAAGATGTTCCAACAGTTTTTGTCAAAAGAACTTGCATAGGTTGTCCTAAATCAGTAGGAAACCCAGGATAAATTAAAGATTTGATATTAACGGGATTTAAATTATCTTGTTTGTTAATTTTTATTTCATCTCCAGATATTTCATATTTAATTTTCATGTCATCAAATTTATTTAATAATGCAGTTAAATGAGTAAAATCTACTCCCTTTACTTTATAATCATTTCCAAGTAAAGCCCCCATAATAATATATGTTCCTGCTTCTATTCTATCTGGTACAACTTTTATATTTCCACCATTTAAATTTGGATTACCTACTATAGTTATGGTATCAGTTCCTGCACCTTTTATATCTAATCCCATACTAATAAGCATATCCGCTATGTTTACAATTTCAGGCTCTTTAGCAGCATTTTTTATAATAGTAACACCTGTTGCCATACTTGCTGCAAACATAATATTTATAGTTGCTCCCACTGATGCAAAAGGGAGATTTATATTATTCCCCACTAAGTTATCAGCCTTTAATATTATTCTATCTTCTAATACTTCTACTGTTGCTCCTAAAGATTCAAATCCTTTTAAATGAATATCTATAGGTCTTGTACCTATTTTACATCCCCCTGGAACACATACTTCAGCATATTTATATTTTGCTAAAAGTATCCCCATAAAATAATATGAAGCTCTTAGTTTTTGACAGTAATCCATTGGTAAAGGTTTATTTTCAACTTTGCTTGAATCTATTATAAAATTATTATTATCTATAAGAACACTTGCCCCTAAAAATTCTAACATGCTAACTATAGCATCCTTATCTGAAATATTTGGAACACTTGATATTTTAGTTATACCACTAGATAATATAGCTGCTGGTAAAAGTGCAACCGCACTATTTTTAGCACCACCTATTTTTATTGTTCCACTTAATAATTTATTTCCTTCAATAATAATTTTTTTCATAATGATCCCCTTTCAAATGTATATATTTAACCATAAAATCCAATGTTTTTCAACTATTAATACTATAATAATTTTTCAAGGGTTTGTCAATTAGTTAAACAAATAAAAAATCCCAAATGTAAAGAGCATAATTGCACCAATAATTTTAGAAAATGAACCAATAAACTTTGTGGTATATTTACCTATTATTAATGCCATACAAGTAAGTAAAATACTGCATATAGAAAATATTATTGCAGAAAAAAATATGTTTGAATTTTCAAAACTTAAACCAAATCCCAATGTAAAACTATCTATGCTAACTCCAAAGGCCAGTAAAATTAATTCATAGCCTTTAAAATTTTTTATTTCTTCTTTCTTAAATATACTTATTATTATTTGTATACTTAAAATCATAAGGATTATTCCCAAAACATAATGTCCATTTAAACTCATTATATTTGAAACTTTAAATCCTACTAAAGAACCTAATAACGGCATTATAAAATGGAATATTCCTACTAATAATATAAATTTTTTCGCAGTTTTTTTATTAAATATAACGCCTAGAAAAAGAGCCAAAGAAAATGCATCCATTGATAGTGATATTCCTAATAAAATTGTTGTTAAATATACATTCATATTTAATTATATTACTTAAATTTTCTTAATATGTTTGTTACATACAAACTATATTCTTTTTCTTCAATATTTTCTTCATCCACCAAGCATAAAGGTGGAAATAATACACACCACCAATTTTCTCCTAAACCTTCACCTATAGTTATTACTAGAGATTCATAGTTCCCTGCTTCATAACTTACTCCCTTATAATTTTTTTCTGGAAATAAATTATTTCCATAATTAATATCATACTTTATTTCAAATTCATTTAATTTATCTTCTATTAAAGGTATAGAATTAATAATAGCTTCCCTGCTTTCATCAATGTCATTACTTGTATTTTCTATATTAGCAATGATACTGCTTAACTCTTCTTTAAGATTATATTTAATTATTTGATCTTTTGAATCATTACTATTGGCAATTAATCTTAATCTAATAGAATTTGTAGGAATAATTATCTCGTTATTAGTTGAAAATACTGATATAGTTATTGTTATTACAAATAAAAATATTATAATCTTTTTCATAATTAACCTCTTTTCAAACTAATTATGTTAAAAGTTTATAATATTTATTCATTTATTATAAATATGTATCTATCTTTACCAGGCAAATCTTTTTCAATTTTTATAATAGCAGATTCGAAATATTTTTCTGCTATTTTTTTTATATCATTTGCTTGATCCATTCCAATTTCAAAAGCAATAATACTTTTTTTTGACAATACATTCTTAGCGTATCCCAATATTTTTTCATAAAAATCTAAACCTTTTTTATCTGCATATAACGCTAGATGAGGTTCATTATTATGAACTATATCGTCTGCTTTATTTTCATAAGCAATATAAGGGGGGTTAGATACTATACAATCATATACTCCAGGAATTTCTTTTTTTATATCATGCAATAAAAATTGTACTGATGAGCCGTTATTTTCAGCATTTTCTTTGGCTACTTTTAAAGCTTTTTTTGATATATCAAAAGCAGTTACATCTGCATTTAATTCTTTATTTAAAGCTATAGCTATTGCACCACTTCCAGTACCTAAATCCGCAATAGCAATCTTTTTATTTAGATATTTGTTTATATAATTAATTAATTTTTCCACCAAATATTCAGTTTCAAATCTAGGTATTAATACATTTTTATTTACTTTTATAGTATAGCCATAAAAATCTACATGCCCTATTATATATTGTACCGGCACATTATTTTTCAAATCTATATATGCCTGTTTTTGTTTATCTATAGGGACATATTTTTTTATTAATTCTTCAGGCATTATTATTTTAACTCTTCTCCTGCTAATTTTAAACGCATATCTTCAGTTACTAAAGCTTCAATTACACTATCTATACCACCATCCATAACTCTGTCTAACTCCATTAAAGAAAAATTGATTCTATGATCAGTAACTCTGTTTTGAGGATAATTATAAGTTCTAATTTTTTCAGATCTATCTCCAGAACCTATTTTGGTCTTTCTATCAGCTCCAATTTCATTTTCTTGTCGTTGCTGCTCTGCATCAAACATTTTTATTTTTAACATCTTCATTGCTTTATCTTTATTTTTTAATTGACTTCTTTCATTTTGACATGTAACAATTATTCCTGTCGGTAAATGAGTAATACGTACTGCTGAGTCAGTAGTATTAACTGATTGTCCGCCAGCACCTGAAGATCTATAAACATCTATTTTTAAATCAACTTCTTTTATATCAATATTAACATCTTCAACTTCAGGCATTACAAGTACAGTTGCAGTAGATGTGTGCACTCTTCCTTGCGTTTCTGTCGCAGGAACTCTTTGCACACGATGTGCTCCACTTTCATACTTTAATTTTGAGTATACATTTTCTCCTTTTATAAGGCATTCAATTTGTGAAAAGCCACCGCTTGTTCCCTCTAGTGCGTTTAATATTTCAACTTTCCAATTGTTTTTTTCAGCGTAATATGTGTACATTCTTATTAAATCACCAGCAAATATATTAGCTTCATCTCCTCCGGCTGCACCTCTTATTTCCATAACAACATTTTTTCCATCATTTTCATCTTTTGGAACTAATAATATTTCTATTTGCGATTCTAAAACTGCTATTTCCTTAGTTAAACTATCAATTTCTAATTCAGCCATCTCTTTTAAATCTGGATCACTAAGCATTACTTTAGCTTCCTCATAATTATTTTTTGCCTGCTTATATTTGTCATATACTAATACTGTTTCCTCTAAATCACTAAATTCTTTAGATAATTTTTTTACCAAATTAAAATTACTTAACACTTCAGTATCACTTAACTCTTCTTTTAATTCATTATATCTTTTTACTATATTTTCTAATCTTTCTATCATAAATATCTCCCATTTGTTTTATTATATCAAAAATTTAAAAAGAAACAAACTAAATGCCTGTTTCCTCTTCATCATCTTCATTTATAAGAGCAAAGTCAGCTAAATCATCTTCAGTTGTATCATCTGTTGCTTCTCCCTCGTAAAATATATCATTATCATGCTCTTCTTCATGTTCTATCGCTTCTTCTTCAATATCAACATGATCTTCATCTTCATGTTCTATTACTATATTTGTTTTATGATTAATTTGTAAATCCCAAAATCCATTGTCTAACATTATAAATTTTTTATTAGTTGATAATAATTCAAAAAATTCTGGCACATTTTCTGCATGTGATTCAAAATCTGTTTTGAGTAATTTACATACTTTTTGAAAAAGATTTAAAAGCGTTTGCTTTTTACCACTTTCAAGTAATATAAGGTACGCTATTTCATCATAACCCATACTTTCTAATTCGTCTTGTGTTAAACTTTTTAATTCCATCTATATCCCTCTTTCATATCTATAAAGTTATTTTATTAAAACTAATTATTATTTTTATTTCTTCTTCATCTATAATATACTTTAATAGTATTTCATCATCTTTAATACTATTACTACATTCAATATCAAACTTAGTACTTCCTTCTTTTTGAAAATCAAAAGTACATATTTTTTTATTAAAATTTATTTTCATTTCATATTCTAGTGTCTTATGGGTAAAAATATTATTTATATAATCATATTCATTAAATCTATTATCAATATTATATGATATCAGGTTATTGTATTCATATTTTGCCTGTATATCTTTTACATCTAATAATAAGTTATCTCCATTAAAAAGCTTCAAGTTAACTGATTGGTTCATAACTACACCTCGCTTTTTTCTAAAACATTATATCACAATGATTTTGAAAATCAATATATTTTACATAATTTTCACAAAATATCGTAAACTTCATTTTTTTAACATAAAAATTTCTTATTTATCAATACTACTAAATGGTGATTACTTGAAAACATTAAAAATAAGTTTGAAAATTTTTGTATTTTCTTTGATTATAATCGCATTAGGAATAATAGGTTTATATACATACGCATACCTTAGTCCCAGTATTGATTTAAAAAACACTGGTAATTTATATATATATGATAATGCTAATGAACTTGTTTACCAGGGATCTAAATCTAGCGAATGGGTTGATTTACAAAATATAAGCGATTATTTTATAAATGCAATAATTTCTGTTGAAGATAAGAATTTTTATTCTCACATGGGTTTTGATTATCTTAGAATTTTAAAAGCCGCTATCAATAACATACAATCTAGTAGTTTGTCTGAAGGTGGTTCAACTATTACACAGCAATACGCCAAAAACATGTACTTAGACTTTGATAAAACATGGAGTAGAAAAATAGAAGAAGCTTTTTTAGCTCTAGAGTTAGAAGTCCATTACGACAAAGATTCTATATTAGAAGGTTATGTTAATACTATATATTATGGTCATGGTAATTACGGTATTCAAAATGCGAGTAAATATTATTTTAACAAAGATGCTAGTCAGCTTACTTTAGAAGAAGCTTTAATACTTGCTGGAATACCCAATAGACCCAATGAATATAATCCAGTTACTGATTATGAAAGTTCTATCTATAGAGCTAAAATAGTTGCTGAAACTATGATTAATAACAATATGCTTACATGGGATGAATATAATAATTTATTTACATCACCAATAGAAATTTATGGTAAGAATACTGAGAATAATTTGCAAATGTTAATGTATTACCAAGATGCTGTTATACGTGAATTAGAATCTATTAATGTTATTCCCCCTTCCTTAATAGAATCTGGCGGATTAAAAATATATACTACACTGGATATGAATTATCAAAAAATTATGGAAGAAAATATATTAGAACACAAAGTAGATGACAATATGCAAGTGGCTAGTGTTATAGTTGATCCAAATAATGGAAAAATATTAGCTTTAAGCGGTGGTATTAATTATGCTGATAGCACATATAATAGAGCTATTGATTCAGTTAGACAAGTTGGATCAACAATGAAAACTTTCTTATATTACGCCGCACTAGAAAATAATCTAACAATGGCATCTACATTTAAAAGCGAACCAACTGTTTTTAATTTATCTAATGATCAAGTTTATTCTCCCAATAATTATAACAATATCTATGCAAATAAAGATATAACAATGGCTGCTGCACTTGCATATTCAGATAATATATATGCCGTTAAAACTAATTTATTTCTAGGAGTTGATAAAATGATAGAAGCTGCGAAAAAAACTGGTATTAAAGGAGAATTAAATGAAGTTGCATCTCTTGCTTTAGGTACTAGCGAATTAAATATAATTGATTTAGTAACAGGATATACTACTTTTGCATCAGGTGGTTATGAACGAGATCTTCATTTTATAGAAAAAGTTGAAGACATGAATGGAAATGTATTATATGAAAAAGAATATATCAATAATTTAGTACTTAATCCCAATTATACATATATTATAAATGAAATGTTAGCAGGAACTACTTCATCCACTTTTAATGATTATACGACTGCTACAGGATATTCTATATCACATATATTAACAAATAAATACGCACTAAAAAGCGGAACTACCGACACTGATAATTGGCATATAGGTTATAATAATGAAGTTTTATTTGGTATTTGGATGGGATATGATAACAATCAAAATACTACATCGCAAATTAGCAGTGCTCAAAAAAATATTTGGGCACAAACTATGGAAGATATAAACGCAGAAGCAAAAGATACTTGGTATGAAAAACCCGATAACGTAGTTGGAGTATTATTAGATTCCGTTACTGGAACAATGGCAACAGATGAGACTAAATCAAGTATTTTTTACTTTATAAAAGGAACTGAGCCAGGGGCTAGTTCCTATGTAAATGCTAATCCTTAATAATTAATTTTAATATAGTTTGATCATTTTCCGTTTTTTCTTCTAAAATATTAATTCCTTCTTGTGTTAAAAATTCTTTTAATTTATCTAATTTTTCATTTGTTTTAGGAAGAAAAAAGTCATCTAACATTTCTATTTCTTCTTCTTTTTTTGTTTCAATAGGATCTGATATAAAATTAAAAAATTTATTTGTTTTTCTAATTTCAGAAACTACTGTTTTATCTTCTTCAATAGTTAAATCAATTGGAGATATAACTTCTTCTTCCTTTTTCGGAAGAATTTTTTTTATTTCTTCTTCTAATTGTTTAACCGTTAATCTTCTTGTTAATATTTGATCAAGCAATTTATTTTGATCTTCAAAATTTTCTATCTTTAATAAACTTCTTGCGTGTCTTTCAGATATTTTTTCATTTAAAATTGCATCTTGCACAATATCACTTAGTGATAGCAATCTTAATTTATTAGAAATAGAACTTTGAGATAATCCCATTTTTTTTGCTAAATCCTCTTGGCTCATTAAACCTTTATCAAGTAAAGCTTTATAACTTCTTGCTTCTTCTATTGCAGTTAAATCTTTTCTTTGAACGTTTTCAACAATAGCTACTTCAGCACTTTGGCCATCTGATAATTCATTTATTATAGCAGGAACGGATAATAATCCTACCATTTTTGCAGCTCTATATCTTCTTTCTCCAGCAATTATTTCATACTTTCCGTTTATTTTTCGTATAACAAGTGGTTGTATTATTCCATGTTCTTTAATTGAAGCGGCTAATTCTTTTAATGAAGCATCATCAAAAGATAATCGTGGTTGAAAACGATTAGGTATTAAATCCTCAATTGGTATTTGCAATACTGTATTATTATTATTCACCTCTGTAACCCCTATTCTGTTATTAATTTTACATTATTTTGCTAAATTTTTCAATGGATTTTTAACTATTTTTTCATATAGACGTAAATTTTTCAATTTAAATTCATTATTTTTTTTAAACATTAATATGCTTCTTTCAGAATTTTCAATTGGTAAATTAAATTTTTCTATTTTTACTAATTCCATACTTAATATATTTAAAGTTTCATTAGCTTCATCTAATTCCACGTCACTACTACCTTTCATGGCTATAAAATATCCGTCTTTTTTCACAAATGGTACACATAATTCAGATAATACTCTTAAATTTGCTACAGCTCTTGCTGTAACTAAGTCAAATTTATTTAAATTGTTTTTTGCATAATTTTCTGCGCGATCATTTATTACATTAATTTTAAGATTTATTTTTTCTAACAAGGAAGTTAAAAACTTAGTTTTTTTATTATTAGAATCTAGTAGTGTTATTTCTAAATGTGGAAACATTATTTTTAATACTACGCCTGGAAAACCAGCTCCTGCTCCAATATCTAACAAATTACTTATTTCATTTAAATTTATAACTTTAACTATTGTTAAACTATCATAAAAATGTTTTAAATATACATCTTTTTCTTCTATGATTCTAGTTAAGTTAGTATGCTGATTATACTCTTTTAAATATAAATAATATTTTTCTAATGTGTTTAATTGCTCTTCTGTTATATTAATATTTAATTTTTTTAAATTTAATACAAATTCATTTTTATTCATTTTTGCCATACTCCTTTTTTAAATATACTACTAAAACTGATATGTCAGCAGGATTTACCCCGCTAATTCTTGTAGCTTGAGCTATTGTTTTTGGTCTTATTTGACTTAATTTTTGTCTAGCTTCACTTGCTAAATTAGTAACTTTTTCATAATTTATATCAGAAGGTATTTCCTTTTCCTCTAATTTTTTCATTTTATTTGCTTGTTCATAAGCTTTTTTTATGTATCCTTCATATTTCACAAATATTTCAGCTTGTTCAAGCACTTCACTAGAATAACTTAAATTTACTATATCTACAATATTTATTTCTGGTCTTTTTAAATACTCATACAAAGTAATTGTTTTACCCTCTAATTTTATATTATTGTTTTTTAAATATTCTAGCACGTAGCTGATATTCGCTTTCTTGTTAATAAGTTGTTGATATCTATCTTTACTTATTGTTCCCGCGTTATATCCTATACTTCTTAGTCTAAGATCAGCATTATCATGTCTTAAAATTAATCTAAACTCAGCTCTTGATGTTAACATGCGGTATGGCTCTATAGTACCTTTTGTGACTAAGTCATCTATTAAAACACCTATATAAGCTTCGTCTCTTCTCAGTATCACTGGATTTTTTCCATCTTGTTTTAAAGAGGCATTTATACCAGCTATGATTCCTTGACCTGCTGCTTCTTCATAACCACTTGTTCCATTAATTTGACCTGCTGTAAATAAATTTTCTATAAGTTTATTTTCTAAAGAAGGTTTTATTTGTAAAGGGTTTATAGCATCATATTCTATTGCATATGCGTATTTTGTAATTACTGCATTTTCTAATCCTATAATACTTCTTACCATTAAATCTTGTACTTCTTCTGGCATACTAGTAGAAAATCCTTGTAAATACCATTCATCTAAATATTCGCTTTCTGGTTCTAAAAATAATTGATGCCTTTCTTTTTCTTTAAAACGAACTATTTTGTCCTCTATTGATGGACAGTATCTTGGCCCTACTCCCGTTACATGACCTCCGTACATAGCACTTTTATCTAAATTATCATTAATTATTTTATGTGTTTTTTCATTTGTAAAAACTAAATAACAACTTTTTTGTTTGGTTATATCATAACTAGGTTCATTATCAAAACTAAAAGTATATAATTTGTTATCTCCTTTTTCTTCTTGAGTTACATCAAAATTTATTGTATCAGCTTTAATTCTTGGAGGAGTACCTGTTTTAAGTCTTATAATATCCATTCCTAATTTTTTTAAATTATCTGATAAATAATTTGATCTATCTTCTCCATGAGGGCCTGAAGCCACGCTTCTGTTTCCTACTAAAATATTTGATTTAGTATAAGTGCCCGTTGTGAGTATTACACTCTTACTATAAAGTTTGTCTCCATTATCTAAAATAACACCCGTTACCACATTGTTTTCAATGATTAAATTTTCTACTTTGCCTTCTATTATTTCAAGATTAGGCGTGTTTTCTAAAGCTTTTAACATATTTTGTGGATATATAATTTTATCTGCTTGAGCTCGTAAACATCTTACTGCTGGACCTTTTGATGCATTTAACATTTTTATTTGAAAATGCGAAATGTCAGCAACTTTACCCATCAATCCACCTAAAGCGTCTACTTCTCTTACTATTACACCCTTTGATGTACCCCCTATTGATGGGTTACATGCCATATCTGCTATATTTTTTTTATTCATTGTTAAAAGCACAGTTTTTTTACCTAACACTGCTGAAATATGTGCTGCTTCACAACCAGCATGTCCTCCACCTACTACAAGTATATCTATCATTTATTTAATACCTCTTCTAATTTTTTGATATCTTTTTGATCTTTATCTCTATTTAATCCTTTTTTGAATTTATAAACACTTTCTAAAGATTCTACTTTAATTCCATCAACTATATCATAATTTTCTTTTTTAAAATCCACTATTTTACATTCGATATTATCAGTTAAATTAAATGTACCTTTATAATTAACATCACTGTGATTTATATTATATTTTTCTTTTATTTTTTCAAATGTTTCTTCTTCAATAAAAATATCTAAATCCTCTGTTACATCTCTTAAATTTTGAATTACAAGTGACCCACCTGAAACAATAATACACTCCTCTTTAAAATCTAAGGTATTATATAAGTCAATTAATTCTTTTTTATTCATGATAAATTCACGCCTTTCATGTAAATTATTATAACATATTATTTTTTTTTATTCATTTATTTAACAAAAAAAGTAGAGCTTTCTACTTTTGTTTTCCAAACAATCTTATTAAATCTAAGAATAGATTTATAAAATCTAAATAAAGTTCGAATGCCCCATAAATTACTAATTTTGAGTCATCTATTTCATTGTACATTGATTTTATTTTCTGAATATCATAACCGATAAATCCGACAAATATTAATGCACTTACTGCAGTAATAATTACTTCGAATGTTTCATTTCCTATAAATATATTTATTACTGAAAATATTATCACTATTAATAAACCAAACATTAACATTTTACCAAACGATAATAAGTCTTTTTTTGTTAAATATCCATATAAAGCCATAGCCATAAATATAATTGCTGTTAGCATCAACATTGATATTATTGAAGATAATTCGTAATAAATAAAAATACTTGCAATAGTAAATCCTATTAATGAAGAAAATAGTATATATAAAACATACATTATTGGTGTTGGCAATTTCAGTAGTAATAATTTAAACAAAAATGCTATTACTAGCGTTGCTATTGTGATAGGTAGTAGTCCTATTCCATATACATACGTTTCTAATATTTCAATGTTATTTGATAAATAATACCCCATAACAAAAGATATAATTAATCCTATTCCTAGCCACAAAAATATTTTGTTAAATACTTCTTTCATATTTACTCCTCTCTTAATCGTATTATAACATATAATGTGTTATAATTGTACTAGAGGTAAACGTGAAAAATAATATTATTAAACATACAATTAATGCAATCTTAATCATATATTCATTGGCTTGCATTTCATTGATAATTAAAAACTATTTAGTATATAATTATGATTTGAATTTTTATATTATTCCCAATGTTTATTATGATCTATCTACTAATATAAATTTATTATATTACCCTATTTATTTATTCTTATCTGTGATTACTTTTTTTAATTACGTAATAGTATTTTTATTAAAGTTTGAAATTGTAGTGGCTTTTTTTGTTATATTTATACTGTTAAGAATACCTGTTAGTATATTTTCTTTATATTATATGAAAAAAGAAATAGATACATGTAAATTCAATATTTATTTATTACTATTTTCAATATTTAATCTAGCTTTATTTCCTTTATCCCTTTACTTGTACTTCATGCATAAAAAAATTGATAATTAATATCAATTTTATTTTCCTAAACAAAAATTACTAAATATTTTATCTACTAATTCATCTTCATAAAATTCACCTGTTAATTCACCTAAATATTGCCATGCATTTTTTATATCTATTTCAATTAAATCTATTGGCATATTATTTTCTTTACCATTAAGTGCATTTTCAAGTGAAACGCTAGCTTTTTTCACAAGGTTTATTTGCCTAACATTTCCTAAAAATATCATGTCAGAGTTTGTTATATCCGATAATTTTAATTTATCTATTATAGCATTTTTCAAATTATCTATACCATTTAGTTTAGTAGTATTTCCATATATAACTTCTTCTTCAATTATTAATTTACTATCTAAATCATCTTTATTAACAAATATTATTCTTTTGGATTTATCAACACTTTCTAACAAATTTTTATCTTCATATGTTAATTCTTCATTATTATTAAGTACTAATATAATCAAATCAGCTTTTTCTGACTTTTCAAAACTTTTTTCCACGCCTATTTTTTCCACAACATCAGTTGTTTCTCTAATTCCCGCAGTGTCAACAAAGTTTATTGTAATGTTGGATAAAGTAATTGTTCCTTCAACAATATCTCTTGTAGTACCTGGTATGTTTGTAACAATTGCTTTTTTTTCGTCTAAAAATGCATTTAACAAACTAGACTTACCGACGTTTGGCCTTCCTATAATAACTACATTTATTCCATTTTTAATAATTTGTCCATTTTTCGAATCTTTTATTATTTGTTTGAGTTTATTGTTAATTTCTTCCAAATATTTATCCATAAGTGATTCTGTTACTTCTAGTTCGTCAGTATATTCTGGATAATCTATATTAACTTCTATATTTGCTAAAATTTTTCCTATATCGCTTCTTAAATCATTTATTTTGCTATATAATCGTCCGTTTAAGGCATTCATAGCCATATCTCTAGAACTATCTGAATTAGCCATTAATAAATCATTTACTGCTTCTGCTTTAGTTAAATCTATTCTTCCATTTAAAAATGCTCTTTTAGTAAATTCTCCATTTTCAGCTAATCTTATTCCTTTTTCTAATAATATTTCCAATATTTTATTTGTAGTATTTATACCACCATGACAATTTATTTCTATAACATCTTCACAAGTATACGTTTTAGGAGCTTTCATCAGCATCAGTAGAACTTCATCTATTATAGAGTTATTATAAATTATATGACCATAATTTATGGTATGACTTTCCATATTAGTTATATCTTTAGAAAATATTTCATTAACAGTTAAAATAGCATCTTTACCTGACACTCTTATAATGGCTATTGCACCACTGTTAACACTAGTAGCTATACTACAAATTGTATCTTCCATATTTACCTCTATCTATTTCTTCCCATAAGTAGTTCTATAAAAATCATATTTTCTAAAAGTTCCTGCGGAACTAAATCATACATTGAATTTATTTTATCAACATCAAGTTGTATTTCATTTATATTTCTTTGATATTCATCTACCTTTTCTGATAATATTTCATTTTTATAACACTGACAATAATCTTTATAGGCACTTTCCAATAAATTAAAAGTTTCAGCACTTTTTTTAAATTCAGCAATTAAATCCTTTTTATTTATGATATGGGCCTTAAATTTATTGTTTAATTTATTTTTTAAATTTATTTTTTTATGAATATCAATTGTATTTTTAATACTTACTGCTGAGATAACTAAATAAACACATATAACCGCAGGTATGATTCCAGTTATACTTAATGCCATTATTGATCCAACTATACAAGAAACTATATTTCCTAATATTAATTTTCTATTTAAATTCTTTTTGCTTTTTATTTCTTCATTTACTTGATCAATATCTTTTACAATATTATTTTTTTCCTTTGTAACAATAGTAATATCATTATATATTTTCCTTAATTCAACATGTAAGTTATTTAAGTCAAGTTCCTTATATTCCATTGTTTTTTGATCAAACATAAATCCCCCTAAATATGTTTCGTATTATAACATATTTGTTACATTGTGTCAAAAGATAATAACTAAGCTTTACACTTAGTTACTTAATTAATATTTCAGTATTTTGCATTTCTTTAGGAACTGCAATATCCATATAATGAAGAACCGTTGGAGCTACCATAGTTAAATCTCCCTCCGATTTTAAATTTATACTGGAATCCCTTATAATAAAGGGAACTTTATTAATTGTATGAGTTGTACATATATTATTATTTTCATCAATCATAATATCAGCATTACCATGGTCAGCTAAAAGAATCAATTTATAAAAATTATCATCTGCCGCTTCAATTAATTTTTCCAAACATAAATCTAACACTTTACATGCAGTAATAGATGCTTCAAAATTTCCCGTATGACCTACCATATCTGGATTAGCAAAATTTATAAGAATAAACTCCTTATCCTCTTCCATTAACTTTATTGTTTTTTTTGTTACTCCAGTTGCACTCATTTCCGGTTTTAAATCATAGGTTGCAACATCTGGAGATGCTACTTCAAATTTACTACAATTATCTATTTTTCCATTATATCCACCATCAAAAAAATATGTTACATGTGGATATTTTTCACTTTCTGCTACCCTAGCTTGTGTTATACCTAACTTAGATAAATACATTCCTAGTGGATTAGTTACGTCCTCTAATTCGTTAAAATTAATAGTTTTTATATTTTTATCTACTGGTAAAAATGAATATACTGATAATTCTTTTAAATGTACATCATTAAAAGATCCTATTGTTTCCTCTGTTAATGCTGTTAATATTTGTTTCGCTCTATCGGATCTATAATTCATCCAGATAAGTACATCATCATTTTTTATTTTATTGTTAATATTTAAAATCATAGGTTTAATGAATTCATCAGTTATACCTCTATCATAACCATTTTGTATAGCTTTATGAGGATCTATTGCTCCAATACCTACACCTTTAACAACTAAATCGTAATATATTTTTGTTCTTTCTAAATTTTCATCACGATCCATTGCATAGTATCTTCCACATATTGATGTAATATCCCCAACTCTATGTAATTCAATTCTATCTTCAATAGCCTTTATGTACTCATTAGCTTGCATCACCATTGTATCTCTTCCATCAGTGATTAAATGAAAATGAATATGCTTTATTTCATTTTTAACAAGTATATCAAATAATTTTATAAAATGATTAATATTAGCATGCACATTACCATCACTACATAACCCCATTATATGAAAATGTTTATCTTTTTTTGAAAGCATGTTAGTAAATTCTGTATTTTCTTCGTATTCTTTTTCTAAAAATTCTGTAACTATAGTTTCATGTTGTTTAATAAGCCTACCTGCACCTATAGTCATATGTCCTACTTCACTGTTACCAAATTGACCATCCTTAAGTCCTACAAAACTTCCAGATGCCTCAAGTGAACTATGTGGATAATTATCCCACAAGTCTTGATAATTTTTCATATTTGCATTTAATATAGCATTTCCTGTTTTTTCTTCTCTAAGACCAAATCCATCAAATATAACCATCAATATTTTTTTCATTTTTTTCGCCTCTTCTATATATATTTTAACATATTTTACTTTTTTATTCCATAAAAAAGGTATAGATCTATGCTATAACCATTTTACTTTTAAGTTTGACTCTATCTGCTAAAGTATTAATATATTCTGAGTTAGTTGGTTTACTTCTTTCATAATCAACACTATGCCCAAATAAATCTTCCATTAAATTCAAATCTCCTCTATCCCAACTAATTTCTATTGCATGCCTTATAGCTCTTTCCACTCTTGACGATGTAGTATCGTATTTTTCTGCTATCTCGGGATAAACATCTTTTGTAATATAACTTACAAATGAATTTCTGTTAAAAAGTAATATTACTCCATCTCTAATATATTGATAACCCCTTACATGAGATGGTATTCCCAAATTATGAAGCATGCTACTTACTTCAATTTCTAAATTTGCTTTTTTATTTGAATTATATTCATTTACTTTATACAAATCTTTGATTCTTTCATCTAAAGAATTTAAATCAAATGGTTTAAGCATATAATAATTTACACCTAAACTTGCTACTTTTTTAGTGCTATCTTCACTTATATAACTTGAAAGCACTATAATTTTTTTATTTATCTTTCTTCTTTTCATATTTTCTAAGATGTTAATTCCATCTATATTAGGCAATATTAAATCCATTAATATTACATCGTAATTACTATTTGGATTTATTAAATAATCCAAAGCCTCATTACCATCCTTGAAATTTGCTACTATATTAATATCACTACGAACTTCAAAATAATTTTTAATACTGCTTGTTACTTCCTCATTTCCATCTACAACAACCAGATTTATTTTTTCCACTTTTGTTCCTTTCTTACAGCATATTATTTTTCACAACTAAATTCATTATAGTTTATTATTTGACAAAATACTAGTAAATTTTTTGTCAACCAGTGTAAATAGTTGTAAACATTTGTCGAATTATGAGAAAAAGAAAAAGGTAACGAATGTTACCCTTGGAAATACTTCACTATTTCTTTTAAATTTTCACTTTGTAATGCGCCACTTGAAATTAAATATCCATCAGCTTCTTTTAACTTATTTAAAGAACTTATATTATCTTTGTTAACGCTACCCCCATATATTACACTTACCCTGACTCCATAATTATTAAATATATACTTCTTAATATATATTAATACATCCTCTATTAAATTGTTATCAATTTCGATATTAGTTCCTATAGCCCAAAAAGGTTCATATGCCACTATTATATATTCCGGTTTCTTTATACTCATATATATATTATCTATTTGTTTTTCAAGCTTTTTATAAACATTCTCGCTTTTTTCATATTCTCCTATACATAAAATTGGTTTTATATTATTTTCCTGAAGAATATTAATTTTTTTGCTTATTATTTGATCACTATCACCAGCATTTCTGCTATCATAATGTCCTACTATACAATGTGTAACATTGTTATCTATTAAATCAGAAATATCGCTAAAATCTTGTGCTCCTAAGCAATAATTTCTTTTAGAAAAAATATTTAAATGTTTTTTTTCAGGACAAATAATTAATTTGACATTTTCATAACCAAATTTACTTATATTATCATAGTATACCTTTATTTTTTCTAAAGACATTTTCTTTTTAGTGTTAACTATTATATATTTCATTTATCTATCCATTCTAGGGCTTTTAAAGTACCATCTGCAATATATTCAAGTGTAGCTCCTCCTCCACTTGATACAAACTTATATTCATTTTCCAAATTCATCTTCTTAACTGCGCTGACAGTATCTCCCCCTCCAACTATCACCTCTGCATCAAGCGTTTTAACGTAATTAAGCAAATCTTCTGTTCCTTTTTTAAATTTATCATTTTCAAATACTCCAGGTGTTCCATTTATAAATATTAAATTACTTTCATTTAAATATTTTTTATAACCTTCAATATTTATATCTAATATTTTATTATCATCAACAATATAATTTTTAGTTAGTATAATTTTATTTTCATAACTTATATACAATTCTTTTAACTCTCTAATAATAAGAGGATCTTCTGTTACTAAAGAATCATATATTTCTATGTTAATCGCTTTTAAAAACGAATTGAGAATTCCTCCTCCTAATAGTAAATAATCACATTTAGGCAATAATTTTTTTATAATAGGAAGTTTATCTTCCACTTTAGCTCCCCCCATAAATATTGTAAAAGGTCTTTTATCAATATTTATTAAAGGCTTTAAATTTTCTATTTCCTCTTTTACTAAATATCCTACTGCACTTGGTAAATATTTACATATACCAGCTGTACTAGCATGTTCTCTATGACTTGAACCAAAAGCATCATTTATATATATATCTGCAAGTGAAGCCCAGTATTTTGCTAGCTCACTGTAGTTATGACTCTCTTGTTTATCAACTAAATCCATGAATCTTGTATTTTCTAACATAATAATAGATTTTAAAGGATATGAATCTACTATTTCTTTAGTTTTATTTCCATAACAACTATTTATAAAATGCACCGGATATTCCATCATTTCACTTAATTTTTTTGCCACTATTTTAAGTGAATATTTTTCCTTATCTTCTTCATGTTTTATACGTCCAAAATGACTTAAAATAATTATTTTACAGTTATTACTAAGTAGATATTTTAATGTATTTAAACACTTGATAATTCTATTTGAATCACTAATGGTGCCACTAGACATTGGTACATTCAAATCACAACGTATTATAACTCTTTTATTCTTTAAATCTATATCTTTTATATTTTTCATTAGTACATCTCCTATTATAATTATACCTTATATTAATTATATTATCAAAATAAAAAGTTACTTTTAGTAACTCTATTTATCATATTTCAAATAATTTTTTGACTGTTCTTATCATTTGAGCAGTATATCCTGTCTCATTATCATACCACGATAATATTTTGACAAGTTGTTTATTATCTACTTCTAATATAGATGTTGACAAACCATCTACTATAGATCCATACTTTGAACCTACTATATCTTTAGACACAATTGGATCCATCGTAAATTTTATTGTTTCATTTTGATTTAATTCAAACAATTTATTTATTTCATCTACTGTAGTATTTTTAGAAAGTTCTAATGTCACATCTATAATAGAACCTACAGGAACTGGAACTCTTAAACTAGTACCATCCATTTTTCCTAACAGTTCAGGAATTACTAACCCAATAGCTTTTGCCGCTCCGGTAGAAGCAGGAACTATATTTTCAGATGCACTTCTTCCTCTTCTAGCTTTTATTCCAGCCTTATGTGCTCCATCAAGAACCATTTGATCTGAGGTATATGCATGCACCGTAGTCATTAAGCCTTTTTCTATTCCTATATTATCATTTATTATTTTCAGCACAGGCGCTAAGCAATTAGTGGTACATGATGCAGCTGATATTACATTATCTTCATTTGTTAATATATCATCATTTACATTATATACTACTGTCTTCATTTCATCTTTTCCAGGTGCTGATAATACTACTTTTTTTGCACCTGCAGTTACATGTTTTAACAAATCTTCTTTTTTAGTAAATACTCCTGTACATTCCAAAACAACATCAACATTTAATTCTTTCCATGGTAATTTTTCTGGATCCATTTCGCATAATACTTTTATTTTTTTTATGCCTTTAATTATTATATTATTTGAATCAAATGAAATATCATCTGGATGAAAAGGTCCAAAAGATGAATCATATTTTAATAAAAATGCAAATTCCTCTGGTGAACCAACTGAATTAATAGCAATTATATCAAAATCTTTATTAGTGATCATCTCTTTAAATGCTAATCTTCCTATTCTTCCAAATCCGTTAATTGCTGCTCTAATCATCGTTTCCTCCTATAAATTCTCTAACTATCGAATCTTTTGGTACATATTCACTAGGTATTGCAAAAAATTGTTTTAAGAAACGTAACAATCTTTTTGCTTCAGAGTAGTAAGGTGAATTTACCCCTATGCTAAGAAGTAGTGGCTCTATATATACTTTTAATACTCCTATTTCATAAATTAGTGAAGTATTTATGATAATATCCGCTTGATGAATATACGGGAATATGTATTTTTCTTCACCACTTCTTACAACTTTCCAATTATGTATTGTTGTTGCCACTCCGTATCCTCTTGTTCTATTATCCCTTACTATTCTTCTTAAAAGTCTTAAATCAATAGATGATATATAATTATGTCTATCTATACTTAATGGCATAAATGGACTTAAATATATTTTGTATTTTAATTTGGAATCTATTTGCGGTGTTAGTTCGTCATTTAAGGCATGTAATCCTTCAATTAATATTATACTATTTTCTTTTAAAATAGTAGTTTGGTTACCCATTTCTTTTTTGCCTGTTATAAAATTATACACTGGCATTTTTATAGGTTCTTTATTAAGTAATTTTTTTAAATCATTATTTAAATAATCTAAATCTATTGCCTGAAGAGCCTCAAAATTGAATTCCCCATTTTCATCTAATGGAGTATCATCTCTGTCTACAAAGTAATCATCTGTACTAATTTTTATAGTGTCATACCCTAAAGAATTAAGTAATGTAGCTAACTTTGAAGTTGATGTTGTTTTACCACTTGAAGATGGGCCTGCCACCATTATAAATTTAATATTTTTGTTTTCCATTATATGAGTTGCAGCTCTAAACAAACTTAAGTTAAAAACTATTTCGTTAGACTTCATAAAACTCTTTATTCTACCATTTCCAACATTTACATTTAAATTTGTGACATACTGCATTTTTTGTTTTAATATCCACTCTTTACTTTCAATAAACGCATCAATAATCCCTGCATGATGAATATAATTTGGAATCTGACCTTTTAATTTACTTGATGGTAATATAAATATTATTTTATTGTTTCCTAAATTAACTATTTCATATTTATTAATAATATTTGTAGAATGTGGCATATCAGAATAAAAATAATTATGATGTCCATTTAATTCATAAATAGTAATTATTTTATCAGATATATTGGCTATGTTATCTGCTTTTTCAAATTGTTTTTTTTGATTAAAAAATTTCAATGCTTCCTTTTTATGAACACTTATCTTTTTAATTGGTATGTCTTTTTCTATAATTTCTTTCATTTTAGTCCCAATTTTATCAATATCAGATTGATTAAACATCTTATCTGATACTATAGTTGTAAGCATTCCTAGAGGTACACTATGTTCATATGTAACACAAGCTTGTGGATATAGTTCTTTAACAGCTACCTCAAATATAAATTTAAGTCCTGATTTATATATAACTCTACCTTCCATTGATATGGCGTCAAGAGTGACTATTTCAACATCTATTTCTGGTGTTTCGATTAATTCTTTAACATCGTTATCAACTTTTACCGCAATTGTATTATTTAACACATTAAAAGAAGAGCATATATCTTTATAAGACGTTCCTTTTTCAAATTCTTTTGTGTCATCATTATATGTAACTTTAATTTTATCCATATAAAAACCCCTTTATTCTTTTACATTATATCATATATGTATTATATTCTTAAATATTTTTTAATTAAAAATGTAAAATTATGAATAATTTTTTTATTATTTTACTATTATATTTATAGGAGATTAACAAATGAACATAATACCAACAATATTAGAAAAAAGTAATAATAAAGAATATGCATTTGACTTATATTCTAGAATGCTTCAAGATAGAATAATATTTATTTGCGAAGAGATAACAGATGTTACCAGCAATTTAGTAGTGAGTCAGCTTCTATATTTAGACTCTCTTAGTCACGATGACATTTACATTTATATTAATAGCCCAGGTGGATCTGTTACAGCAGGGATGGCGATTTATGATACTGTAAATTATATTAAATCAGATGTAAATACTATAGGATTAGGTATCTGCGCTAGTATGGGTGCTTTTTTACTAGCAACTGGAACAAATGGTAAAAGAAAAGTTTTACCTAATACTGAAGTTATGATCCATCAACCTTTAGGCGGCGCTCAAGGACAAGCAAGCGATGTAAAAATCGCTGCTGAAAGAATTATTAAAATGAGAGAAAAACTCAATACAATTTTAAGTAAAGTTACTAATAAAAATATTAGCATTATAGAAAAAGATACCGACAGAGATAACTTTCTAAATTCTAATGAAGCGCTTGCTTATGGATTAATAGATGAAATAATAAAAAATAAGAATGGTTAATCCATTCTTATTATTACTTCTCCAGCTGATGAATACATATATTTTTCTTTTGCATATCTAGCAACATATTCTGGATCTTTTAATTTTGTTACTTCACTTTCTAAAGATCTTTCTTCCTCAATTAAAGCATCATATGTTTCTTGTAAAGCAATTGTCTTACTATTATTTTCTAGTATTACTTTCCAATCACTATATGAACTAGTTATTAAAACACCCACAAGTATTAAAATAAAACTTGATATAATAAATAATCGTTTTTTTTCTTTTCTACTAGTCTTCAATATATTCACCCTTATACTATATACATAGTACTCCATAAAAATGAAAATATCAAGAACTTTTTTTTAGCTTGACAATATATTTACAGGATACATATGCTACTATATATCCTGTAATAATTGTAAAAAGAAAATATATATGAAATATACCATAATTTATTTTGTATAAAATAATAGCATATAATATTACACTGTTTACTGAATATAACAATGAAACTATTATTTGAAATACTTTGTTTTTATGACAAATTATTTTTTTATTTACTTGGGCAGCAAAGTAGTATATTACTCCATACAGAAGCGAAAACAATATACATATTATTTGAATATCAATGTTCATTATCTAAATAATTTAGCCATTATACTTTCTTCTTTATTTTTTTGTTTGCTCTCTATATAATTTATATTACTAATATGACCTTTAATTTTTACATTACCATCCAAAGTATCCATTTTTATAACTTCTAAAGTTTCACCTTTAATATGTATATTACCCATATTTGATTCAAGTAAAAATTCTTCATCGTTAAAGCTAATTATTTTTATAATTCCTGTTAAATTTATAAAGGCTCTATCTACCATTTTTATTTCATGTACTGTTTGATTTATTTTTTCGTTCATAGCTATATCCTTTCAATAAAATTTATGCCTTTATTTAATTTTTATTCACAAAAAAAGAATATAATTAATTCTTATTATATTCTTCTAATATTTTTTCTACAAACAAATTTCTTGTTTCTGAATTTAAAGGATGAACAACATCTTCATGTCTATCCTCACTTACTTTACGACTTGGCATCGCTATAATCATTTTTTCAGTTCCTTCGATAATTCTTATGTTATGTATCATTAAACAATCATCAATTGTTACAGTTGCATAACCCTTAACACGTGAACCTTCCCTTTCAGATTTGAAAACTTTTACTGATGTAATTTCCATCTTTTCCACTCTCCTTTAAGCTTTCTATAAGTCTATTGTAAATCATATATATATAATAAGCAAGTCTTTTTAACTTAAATATTTTATTTTAACATCTCCTGTGCATACATCTGCGAAAGAAAAAGATTTTTCTCCAATACCCGTTTGCAATGTAAATATATTTGGATAAACTGTTTTTATTTTTCCCACATATGTACTTGTTTTATTTCTCATACCATATACAATAATTTGAACATCTTTACCTATTTTTAATTCTATTTCTTGTTTTACATGATTAATATTCATTATTCTCCTATCTGGGATATCCTACATACATAAAACCATTTGTTATTATACCACCCATTCCTTTTGAACCATATTTTGTTTTTTCTAGTAGAGTTATTAAATCTATTTTTTCACTGCGCTCTGTTAATGCTATTGTTGATGCTATGATAGCTGGATCCAAAGCATGTATATTAACTCTTTTTGGACTAGATGCAAAATTTGCTCCTGCTTTTATTAGTTCTTCATAGTAACTTTGACACGCTCCAGCTATAATTACTAATTTTTCATGGCTTTTTTCATATTTCCTAGCTACTTTTATTGCTTTAATAAAATTAGAAGAATTTTTATAATTTTTTATGTTTTTTGTATCCCCTTTTTTTCTATAATATGCATCATGTCCAGTAATAATGACTATATCAGGTTTATATTCTTCTAATAGTTCTTTTATTTGTTCATATATGTTATCTTCCTTAATTCTTTTTCCTATTGAATATAAACCTAATTTTTTATAAAATTTCAAACACCTATTTAAATACTCAGTATCTCCATCTATATGCAAAATTTTAGCAGGTAAATAAAAATAGTCATCTACTATTTTTATTTCACCTCTATCTTCATCTAATTCTTCTACATAATCGTTTACAATATTTAAATCTATAACTTCACTATTTGCATAAAGTCTTGCTTCAATTCCTTTTAAATAGTACATTCCATCTTTTATATTAATTACTTTAAATATAGTATCATTATCATAGCTTTCTCTAGTTACTAAGTCACCTTTTTTTATTTCCATATTCATCACATTATATTGTATGTTTTAACTATATTTATGACATAAAAAAAATTAGTTATTAACTAATTATTTCATTATATATATCATAAAATACTTCTTCTGGTAATTCTTCTGATCTAACTGATTCAGGTAAATTGTATTTACTAAGTATTTTTTTTACTTCTTCAAAATTGTAATTTTTCAAATTATTTCTTAGTGTTTTCCTTTTTTCTTTAAAGCATTCTTTTAAGAAAGCAAAATATTTTTCTTCATTTATTTTTTTCTTGGCTTTAGGAATAAATTTTACTACTGCACTAAGTACTTTTGGAGCAGGATTAAAAGCCTCTTTTCCAACATTTATTATTTTTTCACTATCGTAATAATGTTTTAAATATAATGTGAAATATCCATAATTTTTAGTTTTAGGAACCGCTGTAAATCTATCCGCAACTTCTTTTTGAACCATTGTTACTAATGATTTAAATTTAATATTAGATTTTGTAATAAATTCAATTATTGGAGTTGTAATATAATATGGTAAATTACCTACAATATAAATGTTTTCATATTCGATGTTTTTTATATCTTCTTTTATATCACTTTTTAGTACATCTTTATATATTACCTGCAATTTTCCATTATCCAATTTATTTAACCACGGTATTAAATCTGTATCTATTTCATATGCTATTACCTTAGATCCTTTTTCTAGTAATTTTTTAGTTAAAGCTCCTCTTCCAGGACCTATCTCAATTATTAAATCTTTTTCAGTTGCAAAAACAGCATTAGATATTTCTTCTAATACTTTTTCATCAATTAAAAAATTTTGTCCATATTGTTTCTTTGCTTTCATAATTAAAAAGGATGTTACCATCCACTCCTTAATACATTATATGTTATATTACTTCTACCTACTGTAGTAAGTGCTGTTTCCATAGTATCTACTAGAAGGTCTAAATCATTTCCTAGAACGCCTCTATCTAGCACTATTGCCGTAGTTGCCTCACTACTTATTCTACTAGAAGTAATAGACAATATTGTTCCACAAGGTAAATTTTTAGACGATGCTACTATTTTAACATCTCCATATGTTTCATCATTATAAGTTGTAGTTCCATTAGATAAATCAAGTGAACTCATACATGCAAGTCTACCTGTACATAATGGACAATTATATACATATCCTGTTAATTCCCCAGATAAAGTGCTAAGCGGGGTATATAATCTTTCTTCTTCATTTTCCACTATTTTCATAGCCATAGTAGATAAGTTTACTGTTTTATTTATATTTGTGTTCTCATAGTTAGATTCAAATGAACTAGCACTTGTTGCAGCTGCTATTACAATTGTTATAACTAACATTGACCTTACGATTTTATTTAATAATTTCATTTTACATTTCACCTCAAATGTACGTTTAAATGATATCATAATTTATGTATCTTGTCAAAAATTCTAAGTACATTTTCATTGGTTATTTTTGCTAAGGAAGATACTGGAATATTGTATATATTAGCTACAAAATCTGCTATCTCCTTTACATGTTTAGGACTGTTTTGTTTTCCTCTAAATGGAGATGGAGTTAAAAAAGGACAATCAGTTTCCAAAACAATGTTTTCTAATGGGATTTTATTTAAATATTCTTTAAATTTACTGTTTTTAAAAGTAACTACCCCATTAATCCCTATTGCATAACCTATTTTAATATATTCCATTGCTGTTTCAAGTGAACCAGAAAAAGAATGGATAACACCAGCGCATTTATATTTTTTTAGTATCTTAAGCGTATCCTCTGTTGCTTCTCTAGAATGAATTACAACTGGTATATTATTTTCTTCTGCTATTTTTAATAATTGTTCAAATAACATAATTTGTTCTTCTTTATTTTCTTTTGTATAGTAATAATCTAAGCCTATTTCTCCAATCGCTACTATTTTTTTATTTTGTATATTATTTAAAATATGTGTAATATCTTCTTTTATATAATTTGAAGCTTCTGATGGATGGATACCAATAGTACCATACATATTATCATGTGTATTAATTAAACTTAATACTTCTTTATTAGATACATAATCATATCCAGAATTTATTACATAGTTAATGTTATTATTTTGTGCTTCTTCAAGAATTTCAAATATATTATCATATGTTTTTGAAAACACATGTGCATGTGTATCTACAAAAAAATTATTCATTTTCTATCCTAGCAAATAGTATAGATGGTTCATTTAACATATTTCCAGAAGGATATAATCCAAATTCTTTAATGCTGTTAAAATCATTAATATTTGTATTTAATTGAGAGAAAATTTTCTCACTAACATCTGGTAAGAAAGCTTGTAATATCGTTGTTCCAATTCTTATACCTTCAATCAAATTATAAATAACTGTCTTTAATCTGTCTTGCTTTTCTTCATCTTTAGCTAATACCCAAGGTAATGTATCATCTATATACTTATTACATGATCTATAATAATCAATAATTAATTCAAGAGCTTCACCTATTTTTATTTCGTTCATTTTTTCAGTAACTCTTGGTAATAAATTTATACTTTGATTAATAAATTCGCTGTCAATTTCTTCAGATATTTTCATATTTTCTACTTTTTTATCGAAATATTTTTTACTCATTGAAATAGTTCTATTTACTAAATTCCCTAAAATATTAGCTAAATCAGAATTGAATCTTTCTATAACTAGTTCATCAGTTATATTTCCATCGCTTGAATAAGGTATTTCATGTAATAAATAATATCTAATTGCATCTACTCCAAATTTTTCAACTAAATCCTCAGCATAAAATATATTGCCTTTACTTTTGCTCATTTTATCATTATCCATTAAAAGCCATGGGTGACCAAATATTTTTTTAGGAATTTCCAAATCTAAACTCCATAAAAAGCAAGGCCAATATATAGAATGAAATCTATATATATCTTTACCTATAACATGAAGATCAGCCGGCCATAATTCATTAAATTTTTCATTAGTATTATCTGGGTCATAACCGATAAAAGTAATATAATTTGTAAGTGCATCTAACCATACATATACTACATGTTTATCATTAGATTTTACATTTACTCCCCACTTAAATGTTGTTCTTGAAACACAAAGGTCTTGTAATCCTGGTTTAATAAAATTATTCATCATTTCATTTTTTCTTACTATAGGCATTAAAAACTCTGGATTGTCTTCAATATATTTTTCCAATTTTTCTTGATATTTAGATAATTTAAAAAAATAAGCTTCTTCTTTTTTATATTGAACTTCTCTTCCACAATCTGGACATTTACCATCTATTAACTGTGATTCTGTCCAAAATGATTCACATGGAGTACAATATAATCCAGAATATTCTCCTAAATATATATCACCTTTACTTAGCATTTTATCAAATATTTTAGAAACCGTTTCTTTATGTTTAATATCAGTAGTTCTCACAAATTTATCGTAACTAGTATTCATTAAATCAAAATTACTTTTTATTTGACTAGCTATGTTATCAACAAATTCTTGTGGCTTCACACCTGCTTCATTAGCCTTTAGTTCTATCTTTTGACCATGCTCATCTGTTCCTGTTTGAAAATATACATTGTAACCTTCTAATCTTTTAAATCGCGCTAACGCATCTGCTAATACTATTTCATAAGTATTTCCGATGTGTGGCTTTCCTGATGTATATGCTATTGCTGTTGTTATATAATATTTATTCATTTTCTTTTTCCCTTTCATTTGTACTACCTATTCCACCTGTTCTATCGGTAGTTATTTCATCTTCATTATCTACTATTAAGTATTTTGAAAATACTCCCTGTGCATAACTTTCACCTTTTTTTACAATATAATCTTTTTTTCCATGATTTTCTAATTTCACAAACATATGTCCTTCGTTATCGATATTATTGTAATAATCTGAGTCTATAACACCTACTTGATTACACATTCGGACATTATATTTAAATCCTGTACTACTTCTTACATATATATATAGTAATTCATCACTATTCATATAAACTTTATACCCAGTAGGAATTGTTTTAATTTCTCCTGGCTTTAAAATAAAATCTTCTAAAGCAAAAAAATCGTATCCAGCACTAACTTTAGTTTTTCTAACTGGTAATTTATAATTATTATATACAAATTTATCTTCTGCTATATCTTTTTTAAATTGTTCATAACTGATTTTTTCAAAACCTCTCACTTTATACCTCCAATAAAAAATTCACGAACTAATGCAAGGACGAGCAAAACCCGCGGTACCACCTTAATTCATGAATCTACATGCAACTTATATCTTTAACGTAATTACACGATTTAACTCCAAAAACCATATTCATAGTATTAATTTATTAGCTTACACCATTTACTAACTCTCTTTAAAATATTAACTATTACTCATTTTTTTCACTGCTAATTAACACTATATTAACATAATTTATAAATATATTCAAATACAATTTATTCTAAAAATACATATATCTGTGATATAATATGACCGAAAGGAATTAATATATGAAAAAAAATATTTTAAAATCTATTGGATCAGTATTGCTAATTGTTTTAGTTTACTTTGGATATTCTTTATTTCAAGAATCGCCTGAAGAATTTGCTACTAAATATATAACTGGTTACATGGAGGCTACTTATCACAATAAAAATGATTTATATCTTGAAACTACTGGGTCTACTGATTCAGAAGCTGATTTAATATACGAAGATAGCATTTTATATGAAGCAGAAACTTTTATAACTGCATTTGAATTAACTGATATAACTGATGAGCAATATAGTAGATTATGTGATTTATTTGAACTAGTTTATAAAAAAACTAAATTTACAGTGGAAGATGCCAAAGAAATTAAAACAAATACATATAATGTTGATGTTGTTATCTCTCCACTTAACATAATTAAGTTAGTGAATGACGAACTACTTCACTTAATAGACAATTCTTCAGAAGATGAGCTGTATCAAATTAATGATAATTGGAATAATTCAATTTTAGATATACTAGATAAGAATATTGATAATATAGATTATTTAGAAAAAGAAACTGTATCTGTTGAAGTTACTAAAGATTCTAATGAAATTTATGATTTTAGTGACGATTTTGTTTTTGAAATTAATTATTATATGATTACATATGATTATGAATAAGTATTTTAATACTTATTTTTTTATTAAAAAAATAACCAAATTGGTTATTTTTCACATTTATAATCAGTATAATCTTCTTCTAAGTACTCTTCTAAATCATCTATGTCATTTACATCTTTATCATCTAAATATTTTTCTAAAGCCTCACCTTTATAAGTTGCACTCATAATCAGTTCATCTCCGCTTTTTTTAATATCAACATCAAATCCATCTGGTGCATCATCTAATTCTTCTTCTATTGTTTCTTCAATAGTTTCAATATATTCATCTATATCCATATCAAGATATTCCATAGAATCTTTAAAATCACTATCATCTAAATCTATAATGTTTTTATCTATAATTTTAGTTATATCATCACCACTATATTTTACTTCAACTTCACTAGTAGTATATCCATTTTCAGCTTCACATTTCATTGTTGAATCGCCTAAAATTACGAATAAAATTATTACTAAAACTATTCCTGCAATTAATGCATAAACAACATTTGGCTTTTTTGAATAATAATCTTTTCCCTTAGATATTACTGTTTTACCTTTTTCTGTCACCATAGTAGTTACTTTTTTTAAATCGAGTTTACTGCTTTTTTCTACGCTATTGGCGTTAGTTATTTGATGTCCACAGTTTGTACAAAATTTTGTTCCACTTTCATTTTTACTTCCACATTCTTCACAAAACATAAATTCACTTCCTTCTTAATTATATGATAGCAAATTAAAAAGAATTAGTCTATATTTTAATTTATATTTATTTTTTCTGATAAAATTTTAGCAATTATTTTATTTATTTTTATATCTTCGCTTTGAATTGTATTATCTTTTTTTATTAATATTACTAAACCTAAACAATCAGTATCATTTATTATAGGAACTATACTTATATACCCTATAATTTCGCTATTTTCTAAATTTATTTTACTTTTTTCTACGCTGCTTACAGATTCTCTATTATCTATATATTTTATTAACTCTGAATTTATTTTTGTGTTAATAATTTGTTTGTAATTATAACTGCTAGATATAATTTTTTCTCTGTCTGTGATAATTAAATCGCTATCATCAAAAGCAGTAAAGATATCTATTAATTTTTCACTTAACTCAGCCAATGATTTCATCATTAAATATTTCTTTAAGATTATCTTGTCATCTTCTATATATATTTCTAAGTTTTCACCATCTCTAATTGATAAAATTCTCCTTAATTCTTTAGGAATAACTACCCTTCCTAGCTCATCTATTCTTCGTGTAACTCCAGTACTTTTCAAAAAAAATTCACTCCACTTCTTTTATAGTGTGTGAATTGTTTTTTATTTTATACTAATTTCTAACTTTAGGTTCATTATTTTCTGATAACCTTATTTCTTCTAAAATACCCCTAATTATACAATTTTGTTTTAATTTTTCTAGTAACTTATATTTTCCAGCATAGTTATATAAAAATTTTAACTGCTCAATAGATAGACCGCTACCTTTTTCTTCATTAAATACTTTTTCATTTAAATCCGCTCTATTGATTTCTTCTTGTAAAAAAGCTATTTTTTTCATTATTTCATTATTAGAAATATTTTCTATATCGTGTCTATGAATTTTTAGCATTTTTAATTCTTCTTTACTTAAGAACTGTAATTCTGTTTTTAATATATTATTTAGTTTCATAATATTGCACTTCCTTCTTTTATAAAAACTTATCACTTTCTTTAAGACAATTTTTATTAATTTCAATTAGTAATTTAATTAATATTTTTAAAAAATGTTCTTCTCCCTTTTTGATTAACAGATTAATCCATATCTGAGAACTTAGATATTTAATATTAAAATTTGTACTTATCTGAAATGCACTTATTAGCAATTTGTCCCCTAAAATATTTGCACTTATCTCTTTTGGCAATACTAACTCTATATTTCTGTCTGTCTTTCTAATTTGTTTGATTTTGAAATCATTTGCTATAGATTCAAACCATTCTTCATACATATATATTATTAAATTTTCCGGTATAGCCCCAAATCTATTTTCTAACTCCGATTTTACTTCTTCAAATTTATTTTCGCTATTTACTGTATTTATTAATTTATGAATCTCTATTTTAATATCTTCATCTTTTATATATTCATCTGAAATATGTGTTTCAACATCAATTAATGCTGTATTTTCTTCTTCCTCTTCTTCAACTAACTCTCCTTTTTGCCTTCTAAGTTCGTCATCTATCATTTTTAAATATAGGCTTATTCCAACTGAATCAACAAACCCTGCTTGTGATGATCCAAATACATCCCCAGCTCCTCTTATAGCTAAATCTCTCATTGCTATCTTATATCCGCTACCTAATTCAGTAAATTCTTTTATTGCTTTTAATCTTTTTGTTGCTATTTCGGATAATACTTTTCCAGGATCATATAATAAATAAGCATAACCAATTTTATTACTTCTGCCTACGCGGCCTCTAATTTGATATAACTGGGATAATCCAAATTTATCTGCATCAAATACTAACAATGTGTTAACATTTGGTATATCTATTCCACTTTCAATAATTGTAGTACATACTAAAATATCGTATTCATGATTAATAAATTCATTCATTCTATCTTCTAGTTCTTCTTTTTTCATTTGTCCATGAGCAAAACTAACTTTAGCATCAGGTATTATTTTTCTAATATAATTTGTTTTTGTTTCTATATTATCTACTCTATTGTACAAAATAAATATTTGTCCATTTCTAGATAATTCTTTATATATTGCATCTTTTATAATCAGTTCTTCTTCACTTATTACATATGTTTGTATTGGGTATCTATTAACTGGTGGTGTATCTATTACTGATAAATCCCTAATCCCAGACAAAGCCATTTTTAAAGTTCGTGGAATTGGCGTTGCAGACAAAGTTAAAACATTAATATCGTTTTTTAATTTTTTTATTTTTTCCTTATGAGTTACCCCAAATCTTTGTTCTTCATCGACTACTAACAAACCTAGTTTACTAGGATTTATATCATCTGAAAGTATTCTATGAGTTCCAAATAAAATATCAACTTTTCCTTCATTAAATCGCCTAATTACTTCACTAGTTTTCTTAGCTGAAACAAATCTATTTAAAAATTCTATTTCAATTGGCCAATCTCTAAACCTTTCTTTAGCCACTTTATACTGCTGATAAGAAAGAATTGTAGTAGGACACAAGTACATAGTTTGATAATTATTTAATACTGTATTAAATATCCCTCTAAAAGCAACCTCAGTTTTACCAAATCCTACATCACCACATAATAATCTATCCATTGGATATTCTCTTGTTAAATCTTTTAGAATATCTTCAGTAGAACTTGCTTGATTGGGCGTTAACTTGTAATCAAATGAATTATCAAACATTTTTTCCTCGGCATATCTTTTATATACAGGACTTTTTATTGCTAACCTTTTTCTGTATAAATCCATAAGTTCTAAAGATATATCTTTAATTTTAGACTGAATATATTTTTTTGTTTTTTTCCATGTATCTCCACCTAATTTATTGATTTTTGGTTTTGCTCCATCTTTATCCCCATATTTATATATTGTGGTTATTTTCGATGCTGGAACATATATTTTGTCTTTTCCAGCATATAATATTTGTAAAAAATCTTTTTCTATATTTCCTTTTTTTAATTTTGTTAAACCATTATAAATACCAACTCCGTGTGAAATATGTACTACATAATCTCCTATTTCTAACTGATCATAATTTTTGATTTTTTTTCCAAATTTGTAATTACTTTTATACTGATATTCTACTGCTCTATGAGTATTTTCTATATCATATTCACTTATTACTACTAATTTTTCTAATATAAATCCTTTATTAACAGTTTTCTTTACTATTTTGGCATCTGGTAAATGTCTTTTTAAATTTTCTATTTGTTTGTCTGTAGATAAACAAAATATTACTTCGAATCCCTTTTTTAACCATAGTTTATAATCTAGTATCAACTTTTCAAAATTTTCTTCATAATTTTTGATTTCCTTAGAGTTATAAACTATATCTTTATTATAAGAATCTACTGTATTAATTTGCATATAAAATTTAGGTTTTAGTTCATCTAATTCGAACATAACCTTATGTATGTTACCTTCTTTATTTTGATAATTAAAAATATCCTCTTTTAACTTTTTATAAGATGCTTTTATTTGACTATAGTCATAATAAAATACATTAGAATTATTCATATAATCTAATATAGATTCATTAAATTCAGATTTTATTTCATCTACAGGATTTATTATTATTTGGCTAATTTCCTTAGTTGATATTTGTGTTGTTTCATCAAAATATTTTATAGACTCTATTTCATCACCATCAAATTCTATTCTTATTGGATAATTTTCATGAATAGCAAATAAGTCTATTACTAATCCCCTAATTGCATATTCTCCTGTAGAAGTAACTATTGATTCTCTATTATATCCAAATTTATCTAATTCTTCTATTAAATTATTTCTTTTAATTTCAATACTTTTTTTTAATATTAACTCTTGCTTTTCTTTTTTACTTGTTAAATATTTTAAATATCCCATCAAATTAGTAATTATTATATTACTATTTCCTGTCATGCTTTTAATAGTTTCAAGCCTTGTGTACTTTAAATCTGGTGACTCTGCTATTGCTACAGATGTTAAGAAATCGTCCATAGGATATAAAAGTACTTTACTAGTATATGTAGTAAACAAATTATATAATTTTGTAGCCTCATATAGTGAACTAGTTACAATTAATACATCTTCATTTACAGTTTTGAAATATTTTAATATGTAAAAAATGTTTAACTCACTTGTTAAACCACTAACTCCTTTTTGATTTACATATTTAAATATACTATTAAGTTTTTCCATATTTAACTCTTATATTTACTTATAGTTTCATTATATCCCTTAGATATAAATAATTCTATTACCTTATTATAATCATTTTTGAAAATTTCATTGATATCTTCTTTAGAAAATTTACCTAGCACAAAATCTATTACTTCTTTTTTATGTTCATTATTTATTCCAATTTTTAATCTTGCAAATTCTTGTGTATGAAGTACTTTTTCAATAGATTTTATTCCATTGTGTCCTCCTGATGAAGTGTTTTTTTTAAGTTTAAAACTACCTACTAACATATCTAAATCATCATGAATCACTAATATATCTTCTATTTTTATTTTAAAATAATTTACATATTTTATAATGCAATCTCCAGATAAATTCATAAATGTTGTGGGTTTTAAAAATATAACATCTTCTCCTTTGAAATTAGTTTTATAATAAAGACCATTATCTTTTTCTTTCCAGTTTACATCATCTAAATATCTATCTAAAACCATGAAACCTATATTATGACGTGTTTTATCATATTGCATACCTAAATTTCCTAGTCCAACAATTAATTTCATATACCCTCCTTAAAAATATCTTTATATGTCTTGCATCCTTTAATATTTATATTATAAATTTTAAGACCATAATTAGAATTTTTAACACATTTAATTAGTGCCATAGATGGTTTATTATCTTCATTAGTACTAATCAATATTATTTCTTTAACTTTCATTTTATGTTTTGCAGCAGAGATTATTATTTCATCTAATCTATTTGCTCTGTGTACTAACAATAGCTTACCATTTTCTTTTAAAATTTTATAACTATTAACGAATATATCTTCCAATTTCAACTTTATTTCATGTCTTGCTATTGATAACAAACTATTATTATTAATCATATTTTCATCTTTAAAATATGGAGGATTACAAGTTACTACATCTGCACTTTGCAATTTCACATAATTAACAGCATTATTAATAGTATCTTGAATTATTTCTATATTATTTGATAAATCATTTAATCCTATGGACATACGTGCTATTTTTGCTATTTCTGGTTGTATTTCAAATGCTTTTATCTTCAAATTAAAATATTTAGATATTATAAGTGGTAAAGGACAATTACCAGTACAAAAATCTATTAAAAGAGACTTATTATTTACATTTACTTTGGTATATTCTGCTAATAATAATGAATCTAGAGAAAATTTAAAAGCACTTTCAGATTGGTAAATATACCTATTTTCATAGTCAAACAAATCATTTTTTATTATCTTCATTTATACTTACTTCTATTCTCTCATTATTTATTTGAATAGTATATTTGCTATTCAATACATCTATTGATTTTACTACTGCTTTTTCTCCATTATAATCTATTTTTTGACCTATGTTAGGCATTTTTTTTCTATATTCGGAATACACATCATCTTCATATGATAAACAACATAATAATCTATTACAAGCTCCGTTTATTTTCGATGGATTAAGTGCTAAATTTTGATTTTTAGCCATATTAATAGTTACAGTTTCTATTTGATTTAAAAATCTTGAACAGCATAATTTTTGACCACAAACTCCTATGCCACACACTTCCTTTGCTTTATCTCTAGCTCCTATTTGCCTTAATTCAATACGAGTTTTATATACATAAGATAATTTTTTTACAAGTTCTCTAAAATCTATTCTTTCATCTGCATAAAAATTAAAGATTAATTGTTTTCTATTAAAAGTGTAGCTAGCATTTACAAAGTTCATATTTAAATTTAATTCTGATACTATTTCTTTACATTTTTTTAAAGCCAAATCAGCGTCTTTAAGATTTTTCAAATAATTTTTATCATCTTCTTTTGTAGCTTTTCTTATTATTTTTTTTAATTCTTTTAACTTGCTAATTTTGATTTTATCATTTAATTCATTTACAATTTTCCCATATTGTTCACCTTTTTCAGTTTCAACAATAACTGCTTGATCACAATCATATTTCTTATCAGATGAAAAATAATATATTTTTCCACTTTTATTAAAACATATACCATATATCTTATCCATTAATATCACCCATTTCTATAACAAATTTATCATAAATCAAGTCTATGTTCAAATTATAATTAAAATTATTTATTATATCTACTATAATATTTCTTTTCTTCATGATATTTTCAATTGAAAATTCCTGTAAAAACAAATATTCTCCTTGTAGATTCTTAATTTTATTTTTTAATATATTATTATATATATCTAACATTATATTAAAAAATATTATAGCGTTTTCTTTTTCTTTGTAGGAAACATCCAAATTTAGCTTATTATATAATATTTTATCATCTTTTTCTACTTCTATTTTTTTTAGATAATCTAATACGTTGTTTTTGTGCATTATATAATCTTTCTCATCTATATTTAATTTATCATATATTGTTATATTATAATCATTATAACTAACTATTTCACACCTACTTTTAATTGTTGAAATAACATTATCTTTATTATTAGTTAAAAGAAATCCATAACAATTATCTACTGGTTCTTCTGCAAATTTTAGTAATGTATTTCCTGATGAAGAATTTAATTTTTCAGCAAATTCTATAATGTACACGTGATTTTTTGATAAAACTGGAGCTACTGAACATAATTTTTTTAAATTTTTTATTTGTTCTTTTTTTATGTTTTTTCCATCTGGACTAATTATATATAAATTAGGAAATGTTTTTTGATCAATCAAATTACTTATGTGCTTATTTTCTTCATCTGAAACATTAGTAAAACATAATTTTTTGATTAATGGTAACAAATTTTCAACACAAAAATTTTGATTGTTTGTTTCAATCAAATATATATGAGAAAGTTTATTCTTTTCATATAAACTTATTAATTCATTGATGTTATTTAATTTCATTTTTCTCCTACAAAACTAAATAAGACATTATAACTAGCGATACAACTCCAAAAGGGCCTAATACAGCACCAATAAGAATAGTATACATATTTATAGGCACAAATATATTTATGTTGCTTAAAAGCACGTTTAAAGTATAAAGAAGAGCTATTGATAATATAAAAGCTCTAGCTATTCTTAGTATTTTTTTCTTCATATTTATCACTATTAAATACTATGCATATATGTCTTATTTATTCTCTGATATTTTTTTTCTATCCTCTAGGGCTTTATCTAAAGTCATTATATCTAAATAATCAATTTCAGCTCCACTTGGAAGTCCGTGTGAAAGTCTAGAAATTGTTACATTATCTTTTTCTAGTATTTTTTTAATATATAATGTTGTTGTTTCACCTTCAATTGATGATTTTAATGCAAGTATTAATTCTGGACTATCTAATTCTCTTACTCTTTTAATTAGTGATGATAAGTTTATATCTTCAGGACTTACATTATTAAGAGGATTAATTAATTTTCCAAGAACATGATATACACCGTTATAATTACCTGCTTTTTCAAAGGCTATAACACTTTTATAGTCTTCAATAACACAAATTAAGTTTTTATCTCTAGTATTTGTTTTACATATGCTGCAAGTATCATCTTCAGCTAAATGACCACATATACTACATTTTTTTAATTCTTTTTTTGCCGAAATAATTATTTGAGAAAACTCTGCTATATCCTCTTCGCTGTATTCAATAGTAGCCAGCGCATATCTTTCTGCACTTTTTTCACCCACCCCTGGTAATTTTTTATAATAACTTATTAATTTTTGTAAAACCTCTGGCATTATTAAAACATTCCAGGCATATTTCCGTATGCACCCATTTTGCTATCGGATTCTTTATCTAATTTTGCTTTTGCATCATTATAAGCTATTTTAATCATATCTTCTAAGGCTTCCATATCTTCTTTATCTAATGACTCGACCTTAAATTGTATTTGCTTTATAGAATTATCTCCTTTTAAAGTTATTTTCACAAATTCACTTTCACCAGTAAATTCCATTGATTTCAATTCTTCTTGTTTTTTTTCTAAATCTCTTTTCATTTTTTGTGCTTGTTGCATTAAACTCTGCATGTTCATAATAATTCCTACCTTTCTTCAATTTTAGAACTATCAAATATACTATCTGCAATATTTATAAGTTCATCATTATCAACATTTTCTTCGATATAATTATATTTTACACCATTTTTCATATTTTCTATATACTCTTTTGAATATTTTTGCCATTCTTCTACAGAAATGAATACTAATTTTTTTAATTCTTTAAAGTGACCATTGTAATAATTTTCTATTTCTTTTATATTTTCATACAATTCATCAATATCATTTTTTCTATCACAAGTTAATACTAATATATTATCAGAAGCAATGGCTACATTCAAATCCAGTATTAAACCTTTATATTTAGGTATTACGATCTCCCTAAATTCTTCCCACTTATCAACATTTTTTATTTTATCTTCCTTTGTAGCATTAACAAAACAATTATTAACTCTAACTTCAATTAATTTGTCATAATTTTTTACTAAAATAGGTTTTTCTTTGATTTTAACTGTTTTTTTATTTGTAACCGGCATGGTCTTGCTTTCTTCTGGAACATTTTTTTCTTTAGTTGGCTTTGCTTTTATATAAGATAACAATGTTATTTCTAGCATTACATAGGGATCTACACTAACATTTATTTTATTTATTAAATCTGTTAGATCAAATACTAAATTTTTATAATCTGTTAACGAAAGACAACTTTCTTTTTCGTTTTCAATTATATGTTTCACAGATTTTGAAATAGCATCAACTAATGACTTTATTAACAACTTAATATCAACAGATTTAGATGATAACTCGTTTAACTCTTCTATCAATTCCGAACATTTGTTTGATTCTATATACATTAACAACTCATTAACAATTTGACCAGAAACATTACCTACAGATTTGGTAACTAATTCCAATGTTATTTCCGCTTCTTGCTTGGACAACTGATCTAATAAACTTAAACTGTCTCTCAATCCTCCATCTGATAAATAAGCTATTTCATTAATCGCTTCCGATGATATATTTATATTTTCTTGTTGGGCTACTTTTTGCAACACTTTTACTATATTAGCTATAGTAACTTTTTTAAAATCAAATCTTTGACATCTAGATAAAATGGTTATAGGCACACTTTCTACATTAGTTGTAGCTAGAATAAATATCACATGGCTTGGTGGTTCTTCTAATGTTAATAATAAAGCATTAAAGGCACTTTGGCTTAACATATGCACTTCATCTATTATATACACTTTGTATTTCAAAGAATTTGGTGCTAACTTTATATTATTTGTTATTTCTCTTATTTCATCTACACCATTATTTGAAGCTGCATCTATTTCGATAATATCGCTTGAATTATCATATCCAATACAATTATTACATTCATTACAAGGATTACCATCTTTGGCATTTAGACAATTTACCATTTTAGCAAAAATTTTAGCAGAACTTGTTTTACCAGTACCTCTTGGTCCAGAAAATATATATGCATGAGATATTTTATTGTTGACAACACTCTTTCGCAATATATTCACCATAGTATCTTGGCCTATTAAATCTTTAAAATCTGTTGGTCTATATTTTCTATATAACACTCTATAACTCATGTTTCCTCCTACTCATTATTATATCATATCTTTATCTAGATTTCATCTCATCAATTTGAAAAATTCACTAAGCAAATTCATATATTTCGCTTCTTCAGTTTTTTCTATTCCCTTTTTCACAAATTCAACTTTGTCGTATTCTTTTTTGTTTTTGTTTTTATCTATCAAATAATATACATTTCTAATTCTAGCTTGTTTTATTATTTCTTCACACATTTTACAAGGTTTCAAAGTAACATATAAATCGCAATCATCTAATTTCCAAACTTTTATTTTTTTTGAACCCTTCGTTATCACATTAATTTCAGCATGTCCTAACACATTTTTGGTTTTTTCTCTATTATTATGTGACTTAGCTATAATTTTTCCATTTTGAACCAATACAGCACCGACAGGGACTTCTTTTTTAAAAAAAGCTTTTTTAGCTTCTTCAAGCGCAACTTTCATATAATCCATAATTTCTCCCACAAAAAATGTGCACACAAACATTGACTGACGTGGCTGCTATCTTCCGATCCTGACCAGTTTACAATATATTTGTTGCACATATAAATGATATCAAATTTCGTAGTCATTTGCAAGTGTTTTTTTTATGTTCCACGTGGAACAATATATAATTTATTATCCAATGTTCCACGTGGAACATGCAAATGTTGTTTTTGAAATTTTAAATTTGCTCTAGCGAATTTTAAAATTTCACACAAAACACTCAACAAATGATAAATGACCAACAACAAACATTCGTTTGTTGTTAACGTTGTTTTATACCTAAAAATATTTCCCGGGAAATAAATGGTTTACATAATATTATTTCCCGGGAAATATTTCCGTGAAAAAAAACAGCTATTCTGCTGCTTCTTCCTCTGTTTTTACTTCTTCTTGTGGTGAATTAAGTAACACAGCACTTGATACTTGCTGATTTTCTTTTAAATTAATCAATCGCAATCCTTGTGTCACCCTTCCCAATGTTGATATTTGATCTAGTGGCATTCTTATAGTTAATCCTATATTAGTCATTAATACTAGCTCATTTTCATTGTTAATAAGCTTAGCAGAAATCAATTGTCCATTTTTTTCTGTTACATTTAATGCTTTTACACCTTTTGATCCTCTTTTTGTTTGTCTAAACTCACTTACAAAAGTTTTTTTGCCATACCCTTTTTCAGTTAATAACAAAATTAAATTGTCTTCAGATACTACTTCAGAACAAACACATTCTGCTGAATCTAAATTAATACCTCTAACTCCTGAGGCTGTACGCCCCATAGGTCTTAATTCATTTTCATTAAATTTAACCATTCTTCCCGCATTTGATCCTAATAATACAAGATTTTCTCCAGAAGTTTTTCTTACACTTATTAATTCATCATTAGGTCTTAAATTAATTGAAATTTTTCCAGTTGTTCTTATATTGTCAAATTCATCTATTCTTGTTTTCTTAACAATACCATGTTTAGTAGCAAACATTAAATATTTGCTTTCTTCGGTATTACTAACAGATATTACTGAATTAATTTTTTCGTCTTTTTCTACTTGTAATAAATTAACAACAGGTATTCCCTTTGCTGTTCTACCAAAACTAGGAATTTCATAACCTTTAAGTCTATACACTTTACCTTTATTTGTGAAAAATAAGATGTAATCGTGTGTTGATAAATTAATCAATTGTTCCACAATATCTTCATCATTAGTGGTCATTCCTTTAATTCCTACACCACCTCTATTTTGAGTTTTAAACTCTCCAGGGAGTGTTCTTTTAATATAACCTGCTTTTGTTAACATAATAATAACGTTTTCTTCAGGTATTAAAGATTCATCTTCTATAAACTCTATAGCTGTCATATCTATTTCTGTTCTTCTATCATCAGCATATTTATGCTTAATTTCAAGTAATTCTTCTTTTATAATAGCCATTACTTTTTCTTCATCTGATAATATTCCTCTTAAACGATCTATTTCTTTCATAAGTTCAGCTAATTCATCTTCAATTTTAGATTTTTCTAAACCAGTAAGTCTTCTTAACTTCATTTCCAGAATTGCTTCTGCTTGAATTGTTGTTAATCCAAATTTACTCATTAAACCGTTTTTTGCTTCCTCATCGTTGCTTGCTGCTCTTATTAGTTTAATAACCTCATCTATGTTATCTAAAGCTATTTTCAAACCTTCTAATATATGAACTCTTTTTTCTGCTTTATTCAATTCAAATTTAGTTCTTCTAATAATTACTATTTTTTGATAATCTGTATATTTTGCTAAAATTTCTTTAAGATTTAAAGTTTTAGGTTCCCCCTCATCTAGCATTAACAAATTAATACCATATGATGTTTGTAATTGAGTATGTTTATATAAATTATTTAATACTACATTAGCATTAGCATCTTTTTTTAAAGTAACTACTACTTTTATACCGTTTTTCAGTGTTGATTCATCATTTAAATCAGATATTCCATCAATAATTTTGTCTCTTACTAATTGTCCTATTTTTTCTTGAAAACTTTTTTTATTAACTTGATAAGGTAGCTGAGTAATAATTATTCTACTTCTAGTATTAGTTTCTTCAATTTCAGCTTTACCTCTTATTGTAATAGAACCTTTTCCAGTTTCATATGCTTTTCTAATTCCTGAATTACCTAAAATTGAAGCTGCTGTAGGAAAATCCGGACCTTTTATATGTTCCATTAATCCTTGAATATCAATTTCTCTATTATCTATATATGCAACGCATCCATCTATAATTTCTCCTAAATTATGAGGAGGTATATTTGTAGCCATACCAACAGCAATACCCATTGTACCATTAACCAATATATTTGGGTATCTTGAAGGAAGAACTTTAGGTTCTTTTCTTAAATTATCAAAATTTGGTTCAAAGTCAACTGTATCTTTACTAATATCTCTTAAAAGCTCTAATGATAATTTTTGTAATCTAGCTTCTGTGTAACGATAAGCTGCTGCTCCATCTCCATCTATTGATCCAAAGTTTCCGTGACCTTCAACTAAAGGATATCTATAACTAAAATCTTGTGCCATTCTTACCATTGAATCATATACAGATGTATCACCATGTGGATGATATCTACCTAATACGTTACCTACTGTTGTCGCACTTTTCCTAAACTGTTTATCTGGTGTTAAGCCATCTTCATGCATTGCATATAAAATTCTTCTATGAACTGGTTTTAAACCATCTCTTAAATCAGGTAATGCTCTTGAAATAATTACACTCATAGAATATTCAAGAAATGATTTTTCCATTTCATTAACTATATTTTGTTGTTCTAATTTATCCATATTTTCACCTCCTACACATCGATATTCTCTGCATATCTTGCATTTGTTTCAATAAATTCTCTTCTAGGTTCTACTTCTTCGCCCATAAGTGTTTCAAATACTTTATCTGCAAGCATTGCATCTTCAATAGTAACTTTTAAAAGTATTCTATTTTCTATGTTCATTGTAGTTTCACAAAGTTCATGAGCATCCATTTCTCCTAAACCTTTGTTTCTTCCTACCTCTACTTTATTTTGTACATTTTCTGGTAATGTAGCAATATATGCATCTCTTTCTTCTTCATTAAGTGCATATTGTGTTGTTTTACCATGTTTTATGTTATATAAAGGTGGTTGGGCTATATATACATACCCTCCTTCTATAACAGGTCTAAACATACGATAAAATAGCGTTAAAAGAAGTGTTCTAATATGAGATCCATCTACATCGGCATCTGTCATTATAATTATTTTATGATACCTAAGTTTTTCGATATTAAATTCTTCTCCTATGCCTGTTCCAAATGCTGTAATTAAACTTCTTATTTCCTCGTTATTTAAAGCTTTGTCTAATCTTGCTTTTTCTACATTTAATATTTTACCTCTTAATGGAAGTATTGCTTGTGTTTTAGGATCTCTACCACCTTTAGCAGAACCACCTGCTGAATCCCCTTCCACTATAAATATTTCTGATATACTAGGGTCTTTACTTGAACAATCTGTTAATTTTCCCCATTGGTTTGTTATTTCAAGTCCACCTTTTCTTCTTGCTATTTCTCTTGCTTTTTTAGCTGCCATCCTAGCTCTTGATGCTGTCATAGCTTTTTCAATAACTAGTTTAGCAATATTTGGATTTTCTAATAAAAATCTTTCAAAACCAATACCAAAAACGTCACTTGCAATTTTTCTAACTTCTGCATTTCCTAGTTTTGTTTTTGTTTGACCTTCGAACTGAGGATCAGGATGTTTACAAGAAACTACCATAGTTATACCTTCGCGGCAATCATCACCAAGTAAAGAGTCTTCATTATCTTTTAATATTTTATTTTGTTTGGCATAATTGTTAATAATTCTAGTAAGGGCATTTTTTACACCATCTTCATGTGTTCCACCTTCATGTGTATTTATATTATTAGTGTAAGAATATATAGCTTGATTGTAACTATCATTATATTGTAATGCAATTTCTAACGAAATTCCTTGTTCTTCACCCTCAACATAAATAACTTCTTCATGTAAAGGTTTTTTTGTTTTATTTAATAAATTTACATATTCAATTATTCCACCTTCATATAAAAACACATCTTTTTTTTCATCATCTCTTTCGTCGGTTAAAATTATTCTTAACCCTTTATTTAAAAAAGCAATCTCTTGTAATCTTTTATGTAAAATTTCATATTTATAAACTGTTGTTTCTGTAAATATCTCAGGATCTGCTTTAAATCTTATTTGTGATCCAGATCTATCATCATCATATGTTCCTATTACTTTTAATTCTTCAACGGCATTTCCACCATTTTCAAATCTTTGAAAATATGTTTTTCCTTCTCTGTTTATAGTTACTTCTAACCATGTTGATAACGCGTTAACAACAGATGCTCCTACACCATGTAAACCTCCAGATACTTTATATCCTTCTCCGCCAAATTTACCACCAGCATGAAGTACTGTAAATATTGTTTCTACTGTAGATAATCCTGTTTTAGCATTTTTTCCTGTTGGAATACCTCTTCCATCATCTTTAACAGAAATAATATTTCCTTTTTCGATTGTAACTTCAATATCATCACAATAACCTGCTAATGATTCATCTACTGCATTATCTACTATTTCCCATACTAAATGATGCAATCCTTTTTCACTTGTTGTTCCGATATACATACCTGGTCTTTTTCTAACTGCTTCTAATCCTTCTAAAACCTGAATATCATTATCTCCATAATGTACATTATTTTCCATTTTTTTCCTCCTTAATTGTTCCATTTTCTACTTTAAATAATTTATATTTTTCAAAACTTTTTAGATAGAAATTATCAACACTAGTTGTTGTTATAAATGTTTGTATATCTTTATCTAATAAATTTAAAATATTTTGTGCCTTTTGATTATCTAATTCACTAAATAAATCATCCAGTATTAGTATAGGTGTGTCATTTTTATGTTCTTTAATTAACTCTATTTCTGCTAATTTAAATGAAATAATACTATTTTTTATTTGCCCTACACTACCATATTCTTTAACTTTATTTTTATCTAACATAAAAATAATATCATCATGATGTATACCATGTATTGTTTTACCATTTTCCATTTCTTTCAATTGGTTGTTCTTATACATTTCCATTATTTGTTCTTCTGTTTTATTGTTAAAATCAGATAAATATTTCACTTTCAGTGATCCGTAATCAAAAATTTTTATATAAATGTCCGAAATATATTTGTTAATATCTTCTATAAATTTCTTTCTGTAATTATGGATTTTAGTTCCTACTTCTACTAGTTTTTTTGTTAATATGTCTATATATTCTTTAGAAGCATTAGCATTTATATATATTTCTTTTAAATATGAATTACGATGTTTTAAAATTTTATTATAATTATTAAGCAGTAGCAAATATTCTTTATACATTTTACTTATTTCTATATTTAATAATTTTCTTCGTTCACTAGGAGCATCTTTTATTAGAAAAACATCATCTGGATTAAATAAAACAACATTTATATTAGATACATAGTCACTTATTTTATCTTGCTTATTATCATCTATTTCTACTTTTTTACTTTTAGAATCTATTAGCACTTTGTATTTTGTTTTAAATTTTGTTTTAATGCTTCCTTCGACAATTAAATCTTTACTTCCTTTTTTAATCATCAATTTATCTACATTTATTCTAAATGATTTTGTTAATGCTAATAAATATATAGCTTCCACTAAGTTTGTCTTACCCGTTCCATTATTTCCATAAATAATATTATACTTATTTGAAAAATTTAAATTTAATTTTTCATAACTTCTGAAATTGGTTAGTTTAATATTACTTAATTCCATAATTGACCTCGTATTTGCATTCTAAGAACATTTAACTTTATTCTCGTATTCCCATATACATTATAATTATATCATATTATAGATATATAAAAAAGAAAAATCATCATTTTCTAGCTAAAAATAAATTTTCTAATCTCGAAGCTCTCAAAATTTGTCTATCTAATATTCCATAACTTATTTTTAAATCCAATTTTTCTCCATTTACCATGTTAATACTTGTTTCTTTCTTTGTTTTTTGTGAATATTTATCAATAGCAGATAAATTTATCCATGCACAATTATCGCTATTTATTGATTCTGTTGGAAAAAATATAATTTTTTTAGTTTCGCTTATAATTATTGGTGATTTATAACCTATTCCTAAAATATATTTTGTACCACATATTCTTCCCTCTAAGCTACTTCCATAATGTTTACAACTTCTATCAACAATTATTTTTGCTTTTTGTAGTGTTTTTTGTGTGTTATTAATGTTAATAACTTTGCTGCCATCATAAGTTGGTATTATTGCTAATGTGTTTTTATTTATTATAAAATTTTCCATAATTCCTCCATAAAAAAAATTTACTGCTTATTTTAGCAATAAATTTCATGTTTTTTTGTCGTTTTTTAGAATGTCTTAAATGGTAATATTAATTCTATAAAACTTTCATCGTTAACTGCTTTTATTATCACAGGATTACTATCACTATTAAGTAACAATAATATGTTATCATCTTTAATAACTTTTAATGCATCTAACATATATTTTGAACTAATAGATATATCTAATTTTTCTATTTTGTTACTATCAATGTTAATAGATTCCTCTGTTTTGCCAATTTCTGACGCTGTTGATGAAATAACCATTAATTTTTCTTTAATTGATAATTTGATTATATTTTTTTCTTTATTTGATGCTAATAAAGCTGCTCTATCTATTGCATCATAAAAAGTTTTTAAATCAAGATTTATCATATATGCAAAGTCATCTGGAATAAAATGAGATGTTTCTGGATATGTTCCACTTAACAAATTACTTTGAATATATATATTATTATAAATAAATAGTATTTTGTTTTTAAATATATTGATTTCTATTTCTTCTTCACTATCATTTATTATTTTATCTAGTTCGTTTATACTTCTTCCTGGAATAACTATATTAACTTCTTCATCTAAATTAGAGTCAATAGTAGATACTTTTTTTGCTAATCTATATGAATCTGTTGCAACACATTCAAGTAAATTACCTATAATTTTAAAATTTAAACCAGTAAACAAAGGTCTATGTTCTTGTGTACTCATAGCATAAGAAGTTTGGTCAATAGTGTTTTTTAAAGCTACTGATTTTATTTTAACATTGTTTTTAGTTGTTTCAAGTTTAAAATTAGGATAATCATTAACATTATAGCAATTTAGATTAAATTCATTAGTATCAGAATATATTTTAACTTTTGTATCGTCTGCTTCAAAATTAATTGTATCACTTGGCATTTTTCTTATAATATCTAATATATATTTGCTTTGAATAATAGATACACCTGTTTTTTCTATATTAACTATTTCTTTTTCATTAACATTTACTTTTATAGTTAATTCTGAGTCACTAGCTAATAATGTTAAGTTATTGTTTGTTAATTCAAATTTAATCCCATTTAAAACAGGTATAGTTATTTTTTGAGATAATGCTTTTGTTACATTCGTTAAAGCATCAAGTATTATATTTTTTTTAATTGTAAATTTCATTTTATTTCCTTCTTTCTTTATATTGTTATATTTATATTAATAGTGTTGATAATGTTGATAACCTCTAAAAAAAGGTTATTTTTGCTTATTTTTAGCCAAATTGTTATTAACACTTTATAACTTTTCTTTTATTTCTTTCAACACTTTATCAAGATTTAAATCTGTTTTCAAGTCATTTTTTATTTTTTCACATGCTGCAATAACTGTTGAATGATCCCTCCCTCCAAATTCTAATCCAATTTTGGCTAGATTTTCATCTGTTTCTGATCGTGATAAGTACATAGCAATATGTCTTGGCCTTATAACCTTACTATTTCTTTTTTTACTTTTCATATCTTCAACAGTTATTTTATAATATTCTGCTACAATTTGTTGAATATTAGTAATAGAATTAGCAGAATAAACATTTTTATTAACATAATCTTTTAAAGCTTCAATTGCAAAATCCAAAGTGATTTTAGTTGGAATCATCATAGCGGTATAAGCCATGAGTCTGTTAATAGTTCCTTCTATGTGTCTAACATCATTAGGACAATTATTAGCAATATACTCAATAACGTCTTTATTTATTTTGTGTTCTATACTACTGTTTTTAATTTTGGCTTTTATAATTTCACATCTAAGATTAAAATCTGGAGGATATATATCAACTGGTAAACCCCATTTAAATCTACTTCTTAATCGTTCTTCTATTTTTTTTAAATCATCTGGTGATCTATCAGATGTTATTATTATTTGTTTATTAAGTTGATGCAAAGCATTAAATGTATGAAAAAATTCTTGTTGAGTTCTTTCGGCTCCAACTAAAAACTGAATATCATCAATCATTAAAACATCTACATTTCTGTACTTATTTTTGAATTCATTAGCATAGTTTATACTATTAATGCCTTTATCAACATTAGCTATTCCCGTAAAATCAGTCATGAAATCATTACTTGTTGTGTATAAAACCTGGGATTTGGAGTTTTCAGTAATATAATTACCAATGGCATGCATTAAATGTGTTTTACCTAAACCACTTCTTCCGTATAAGAATAACGGATTGTGTATAGTTCCAGGAGCCTCTGCTACTGCTTTTGCTGCTACAAATGCTAATCTATTAGTATCCCCTACTACATAATTACTAAAAACTAAATTATTATTTAGGTTAGTGTTCCATTCAATTTCATTTATTTCTGTGGAATTATCAACAATAGAGGACAAATCTTCTATTTCTTCTTCTAATACAAATTTAAAATTATAATTTTTTCCTGTTATAGAATAAAAAGTTGTTTCAATTAAAGAGTAATAATTGTCACCTAGCATAGTTTTATGAACATTCATGGGAACTTTTATCGTTACTATATTTTCCACTATAGAAACTAAAGATAATTTAGAAAACCAAATATTATATGTGTTTTGAGTGAGATCATTTGAAATTTCACTTAAAAATTTTTTAAATAGTTCATCAGTTTTCATTATCTCACCCACCCTGCATAACAAATCTAAATAAATTGTAAAACATTTTCACATAAAAATAAAGTAAAAAATATTTAATAACGTTATAATAACAAAGTTATCCACATAAATAAAGCCTAAATAAAAGTCAAAGTGTACTTTTCCACATATATTAACAAAATGATTTAAACAAAATAACATTTATATATATTTGTTATTTTAATAATTGTTAATATATGTTAATAGTGTTAATAAATGAAAAACAAGACGGAAATTAGTAAAAAAAATTATTAAAAATGTTAATAAAATTGTTAAAAAAATAATTTCCACCAATTCGTTGACAATTGATTAGTGTTTTGTTAGTATTAACTTTAATTGAATGGAGAAAATATGAAAACAAAAGAAAAAGAAATAACAGCTATTATAAATAATATGTTAAAAAATTTTGATTTTAATTTGTATAAAGAATTAAAGCAATTTATGAATTATAAATTGCCTGTTTATCCTAATGTTGAAAGTTTTTACAGCGAAGCTGGAAATATATTAGATGAAATGTATAAATATAGCGTAGAAAGAGAAAAACTTAAGAAATATCTTATAAGTAATATAAATAAAATACCTAGCGAACAAAAAAATATACATGATAAAGAAAAAATGAATATATTATGTCAACTAGAGATAATCATAGATCAAATGCTTGGAAATGAAATGTTTAATTTTATTAAAAAGATGTATGAAAACATGTATACAATGAAAAAAGAACTTATTAAATGCAGAAAAATGTATACAGCAAACAAAATAACAGCAACGGAATTAAAATTATTGTTAAAAAAAAGTAATGGAAAAATCCATACAATTATTAGCAAAAATAGGAATAGAGATTTAGAATGTATTGAGTTAAGCGAGCTGTTTAATGAAGTATTAAGTGAAATAAACAAAACGGAGAAGTGCTTATTAGAAAAAATAATAAGTAATGAATTAAAAGATAGCTTTGAAAATTTTAAAGAAGTTTTTAATATAGAAAAAATAGAAACTGTTATAAAATTTAATAATAGTCCAGAAATAAATTTTTCGAAATTTTTTAAAGATAATTTAGAATTGTTCAAAAATTATGATACTCCAAAGGCTTTTAATGATGCATTATTTATTACTTATTTATCAACAAAAAAAGAAATAGATAAATATAAATTAAATGGAGATCAAGATAATTTTGATATTAGTATCATAGAGGGAATTGAATTTTTTAAAAAAGTAGAACAAGTATTGTTAATAACTAAAAGCAAACATACTGAATATAAAAAACAAACAAATATAAAAAGAGTAGCTGCTTTTAAAGAAGTTATAGATAAAATTCGTAATAGAGAAATAAAAAAAATAACTGAGATAGAAGAAATAACTGAATATAAAGTTAATGTTTTAGATAATTTATGTAGCACACTAGAAGGAAAGTATGAATATATAGATGAAAAAATAGTAAAAAATTTACAGATAACTATTAGTAATAAGACTGCATATAAAAAAACACTAGAAATGATACTTCGTTATTTTGAATGTTACAATAAAGAAAGCGATATTCTGGAAATAGATCATGTAAAAAAAATAATAGTTCAAAAAATGCCTATATTAGCATTTTTAGCGATAGATAAAAATAATATAGTGGTTAATCTATTCACAAAACAATTATATGAAGAAATAATTGAAGTTAATAATATATTAAAATTAATTCCATTAAAAACTAGCGAGAAATTTTTCGAATTTATGCAAGAAAATTTGGAAAATGAAGAAATAAAAATAATAACAAAATTTTTAAGAGTTCAAGGAGTTATTTCGCTGCAATCTACAGCGGATTACTCTTTGCCAAAATTACCAAAATTTAATAAAAAGAATAATGCTATATACAAAGAAAATGATTATTACGGCTCATCTAAAATAACAAGTGAAAATATAGAAGAAATTGTCACATACTTTAAATCACAAAATATTATGTTAACATTAGAAACTTACGAAGCAGCTATTAAATGTTGGCATGTTATAAACATATTAAGTAATAAAGAAAATACATGTAGCAATTTACATATAGAAGAAGTATATCGTTCACTTATTAAAAAGTAAAAAACAAAAAACATTTGTAAATCTATTGAGTAGCATAGAAGATATTTCTTGACTTTTTTCAATATTTAATATTATAATAGTGTAGCATTTAAAAAAGGAGAGATAGTATTATGAAAAGAACATGGCAACCAAATAAAAGAAAAACAAAAAAAACTCATGGTTTTTTTGCGAGAAAAGCAGCTGGTACAGGTATTGTTACTAGAAGACGTAAAAAAGGCCGTAAATCATTAACACATTAAAATTTTAATGTGCTTTTTTTTTAGAAAGAGGTTTTATGAAAAAAAAGGAAATAGTTAAAAGTAAACAAGATTTTGATTCAATAATTAAAACAGGAAAAAAAATAAGTAATAGATATTATCATGTCTTTTATCAAAAAGCAGATGAAACTCTTTTTGGAATAGCGGTTTCTAAAAAATTAGGAAATGCAGTTTTTCGTAATAAAAATAAAAGACAATTGAGAAATATATTAAATAAAAATAAAAATATCTTTAAAAACAATAGAAAGTATATTATAATGATTAAAGGTGAAGGTGTTAAACTTTCATATAATGAGAAAGAAATTAAATTAATTGATTTAATGAAAGGTGAACAATGAAAACAAAATTACTAGGATTAGTTGCTGTTATAATGATTTTATTTACCACTGGATGTGGAGCAGATGATTACTTGCAAAACAAAGACGGTGAAATATTAACTAATGAGGAAACAGGTCAAACATTAAGAAAAGATATATTATGTAAACCAAGTGAAGATTCTGAAGTTTATGAAATATATAAAGAAAATGAAAAGCAAATGGAAATTAGTTTAGATGAACTTCCAGAATGTGAAGAGTTTAGTGTAAATTCGAATGAATCAAGTTCGATATGGCAATTTTTAATTGTTAAACCAACAGCTTGGGCTATTCTTTCTATTGGTAATCTAGTAGGAAATTTAGGTGTAGCTGTTATGATTGTTGGTTTGTTAATAAGAATATTATTATTACCAATTCAAATAAAAAATTCAAGACAAACTCAAAACATGAAAAAAGCAATGCCAGAAATGCAGAAACTGGAAGCAAAATATAAAGATAGATCTGATAGAGAATCTCAAATGGCGAAAAGTCAAGAAATGATGATGATTTATCGTAAATATAAAGTTAATCCAGCAACAGGCTGTTTATTAGCATTTGTACAATTACCAATATTTTTTGCATTCTTAGATGCAATATATAGAACGCCTGCAATATATGAGCAATCATTATTTGGATGGAATTTAGGAACTACACCACTTGTGGGAATTCAAAACGGACAATGGTCTTATATTATATTATTAATATTAATTGGAGTATCAACATTCTTTTCTTTTAGATATTCTATGAGTCAAGCCCCTACAATTAATGAGTCATCAAAAAAACAAACAAATATGATGATGAATATAATGTTAGTAATTATTTTGATAACATCAATTAATTTCCCAACAGCGCTGCATTTCTATTGGATAGTAACTTATGCATTTATAGCAATTCAAACGTATGCAATAAAATATTATTTAGGTGATCGTAAACCTAAAAAGGAAAAAATGATTGCTACTACTCAAAAACCATCAAAAATCAAAGAAAGATTAACAAAAAAAGAAGGTAAGAAGAATGGAAAAAATAATTAGTGAAGCAAAAACGTTTGAAGAAGCATATGAAAAGTTATTAAATGAAAATAATTTAGAAAAAGAAAACGTATTATATACAAAAGAAACTATAAAAGGTAAACTATTTAAATCGGATCTGATAAAAATCACTGCATATACAAAAGAAACAATAATAAGTGAAATAAAAAAATATTTAAAAGAAATATGCCAAGGTTTAAATATAGACGTATCTTTTGAAGTAAAAACAAAAGAAGAAAGAACAACAATAAAAATGTTTTCTGAAAATAATCCTATATTAATAGGTAAAAATGGTCAAACTATAAAAGCTTTAGAAACAATGGTTAAGCAATATATCCATACAAAAGCACAAATAAATTATAAAATAAATTTAGATGTAGAAAACTACAGAGATAAAAAAGAAGCAAGATTGATAAGGCTTGCTAAACAAACAGCTAAAGAGGTTATTAAAACTAAAATAGAAGTTCGCATGGAAAATATGAATTCATTTGAAAGAAGGATTATACATAATGCACTTACTAACTTTAATGATATAACTAGTATAAGCGAAGGTGAAGAACCTAATAGACATATAGTAATTAAAATTAAAGAAAACTAAGATAGAAATGCATTCTATCTTTTTTTTGCAAAAAACACAAAAAATCCCTTGTGTTTAAGCCAAATCTATGTTAGAATTATGAATGTATGACTGGCAAAGATATACGAGGTTGTCGATACACTAGGTTAAGTTGTTAAATAATAATTTAGTTATCTGGGTTATTCGTGTTGAGCAAGTATATACTAGATATATGCGAAGGGAGGACATGTAAAATGTCAAAAGGAAAAGTAAGAATAGTTTTAAAAGCATTTGATCACAGACTGCTAGATTTAGCTGCTGGTAAAATACTTGAAACTGTTAAAAGAACTGGTGGAGTAGTTTCTGGACCAGTACCTCTTCC